>JBFFHG010000049.1:0-10054 GCA_041557055.1 Desulfosarcinaceae bacterium | reverse complement strand
CTTGACTTTAAAATTTAGTATTACTAATTATATCATGTTCAGTTAAGGCATTCTATCAATGGCGATAGATGTGGGGAGCCGTGTTCGGCTCCCGATGAAATGAGTCAAGACAAAGGCGTCTGATATCCCAGGGTGGATCAGGCGCCTTTTTTGCGCTTAGGCGATCTTCCCCCAACACGGCTGTACGGCCGGGACCAATCCGGGTCCGGCCGCCAACACTGAAAAAGGAGAGAATTCCCATGCGCTTTTCCAGAAAAAACGATGTCCTTGGAACCGTTAACCGCGGCAACCCCGCAGAATCAGGACTCTGCACCCTTTGCCGCGCAGATTGCGAAGGCAAATGCGAAACCTGGCTCTCAAGCCTGGTTGGCCG
Organism: Desulfosarcinaceae bacterium; assembly: GCA_041557055.1. GTDB lineage: Bacteria > Desulfobacterota > Desulfobacteria > Desulfobacterales > Desulfosarcinaceae > JARRKU01. Next base: position 9,681 of record JBFFHG010000049.1, on the reverse strand, counting down.
CAAACTGCTCTATCCCCGGGATTACGGCATTGTCACCGCCGGCGCCAACAACACCACCCATGTGGGGGTCTCCTACAACTCTTTGCGCATCCAGGGATATGCATACGGCGCGCACGGATTGAACGGCAACCTGACCAACGATCCGGATGACTGCATATTTCCCAATGTGGACATCTCTACTGAATTTGGCAATGAAATCAAAACCAAAGCCCGGCTGCCCATCATGACCGGCGCTCTGGGCTCCACCTTTGTGGCGGCTAAATACTGGGACGCATTTGCCGTTGGCGGCGCCCTGGCCGGCATTCCTATCGTCATCGGCGAAAACGTTGTGGGGGTTGATCGCGAATCGGAAATCAAAAACGGCAAGATCACCAAAGCGCCGGAACTGGATCGCCGCATTGACCGCTATCTGCGCTATTTCGACGGCTACGGCGGCATCTTCGTCCAAATGAACGTGGAAGACACCCGCAACGGCGTGGCCCAATATGTAGCGCAAAAATATGGCAACAAATGCATCATCGAACTCAAATGGGGCCAGGGTGCCAAGGATATCGGCGGTGAAATTCAGGTCACCAGCATCGACTATGCCTTGTTCCTGAAAAAACGCGGTTATGTTGTGGACCCCAACCCCGAACTGCCCGAAGTTCAGGAAGCCTATGAAAAGGGCGCCATTAAGTCCTTTGCGCGCCACAGCCGGCTCGGCGGCACCGACCTGGGCACCGTGGACCTGGTCCGCGAAGATTTCATGAAGAGCGTGGACTATCTTCGCAGCCTGGGTTTTAAGAGAATCTCCTTGAAGACCGGCTCCTATGGGATGGAAGAGTTGGCCATGGCCATTAAATTCGCATCCGACGCAAAAATGGATCTGCTGACCATCGACGGCAGCGGCGGCGGTACCGGCATGAGTCCCTGGAACATGATGCAAAGCTGGGGCGTGCCCTCCATCAACCTGCACGCCAAAGCCTATGAATATGCCGGCATCCTGGCCGCCAAGGGCCAGAAGGTGGTCGATCTCTCCTTTGCCGGCGGCTTTGCCCTGGAAGACAGCATCTTCAAAGCCATCGCCCTGGGCGCGCCCTACGCTAAATTGGTCTGCATGGGCCGCTCGGTCATGATTCCCGGTTATCTGGGGGCCAACATCGAAGGCGTGCTCAACCCGGAACGCAGGGAAGTCCTCAGCGGCAACTGGGATAAGCTGCCCAAGTCGGTTGCCGATATCGGCGCGACCCCTGAAGCGCTTTTCGCCTGCTACTTCGATGTGCAAAAAAAGATCGGCAAGAACGAAATGAAAGAGATCCCCCTCGGCGCCATTGCCTTCTGGACTCTGGCGGACAAGCTCGCCTGCGGCCTTCAGCAGTTGATGGCCGGCGCCCGCAAGTTCACCCTGAACCAGGTTTCACGCAAAGATCTCTTCTCCGCCAACCGGGAGACCGCCAAAGAGACCGGCATCCCCCATTGTGCGGATGTCAACGACGAATTCGCGAAGAAAATTCTGAACTGCTAAAAGTTCTTCGCCCACTCAATACCCGCCCTGCCGGCATGGGTCGGCAGGGTTTTTTTTCGGCGCTTACGACTTCCGTCCACGGCCCATTTGCATTATCCGCAGTGAAGATTCTGCTTCACCAGCTCCTGAACAAAATCCGCATCGCTCGAAATCCGTTCTCGCAGCTCCCGGTCGTTAAAGCTTCTCAAATCGGAAATTATCCTGTCAATCAGATATTCGGGGAAGACGCCTGATCCTTCATAAAGAGACCTGTCCTGCTCAAGCCGTTGCGCCGCTTCCCAGCATGAGGCCGGAAGCTTGTCAAGCCCCTTGCGGGCATGCGCATCATCCCTGACATAGAGCCGCCGGGCCTGCTCCAGACTCTCTTCTTTTTCAAGGCCCAGCAAGGCTGCCACCGTCAGCCCGGCCATGAGGTGATGAACATTGGCGCTGCCGTCCGGACTCCTGAGTTCAACGGTCTGATTGTTCATGCCCGGATTTTGATCATGTGTTTCCAACGGGTTGGCGTCGTTCACCATATTGACACCGCCCTGCCAGCCCAAGGGCACCCGCACGAGCACCGAACGGTTACGGTCCCCCCAGCATATATTGGTGGGCGCCTCCTGGTGGGGCACCAGTCTCAGGTAAGAGATGGGCACCGTATTGCCGAAGGCGGTAAGGGAGGGGGCGCAATGCAACAGACCGGCGATCAGACGTTTGCCGATATCACTCAGGCTGTCGCCCGCGACCAGCATATTGACACCGTCTTTGACCAGCCGGGTATGGATATGAAGGCCGCTGCCGGCATGTCCCACAATTATCTTGGGCGCAAAACTCACCTCCAGATCATACTTATAGGCCACTTCCCGCACAGCCCATCTGGCCAGCACCAATTGATCAGCGGCCGCCTCCACCGGAACGGGAAGAAACTCGATCTCGTGCTGAACCATCTCCTTATTCTCAAGGAGAATATTGCCCACCTCGGCATGACCGTATTTAATCTGTCCGCCGATCTCGCTGATGGCCTGCATCGCCTCACGCCGCACCGCGCCCCACTTGGATAGCGGGTGGCTTTCATGATAGCCCTTTTGTTCGACAATGGGGTAGATTTGATCCACATCGGAAAAAAGGTAATACTCCAGCTCTCCCATGGCCTCGAAAGTCAAGCCGGTTCTGTCCTTCAGCAGCCCATGCGCCTTCTTGATGATGAATTCAGGAGAAGCCGCAAAGGGCTCTCCGTCACCGGTGTAGTAAGAGCACAGCAGATCGACCGTCGGAATATCGGAAAACGGGTTCACAAAAGCGGTTCTGTATCTTGGGATCACATAAAGATCACTGCCCGAAGCAGGTATATAGGAAAACAGGCTGGACCCGTCCACCCGCTCTCCAGCGGAAAGAATACGATCCAGGTGCGCTTCGCTGTTGATCACGAAATTCAATGTCTTCAAACGACCGTCACCGGCCACATAGCGGAAGTTCACCATTTTGATCCGGTTTTCCTTCACAAACCGGATGATATCTTTTTTGGTAAACGTATCGGAGGGCTTCTGCAAATGCTGCACAAGTTTGTTGGGACAAAGTGACACCTCTTCTGTCATCGTGATGCTCCTCTTTGTTGGGTACCCATTGATGGGCAATAGTGTTTCGTTGACGATCCATTCCAAGGGGCAGGCGGAAAATATCGCAGGTGCGGATCATTTTCAAACCCCTGGCCATCTTCTTATACAACATCAGGGGCAGTCTGCGAAAGCCATATCGCGCAAAAACAGGGCGAGATCAGGAAAAAACAGCAACAGCACCGAAACTGCCACGAGTATGACGATAAAAGGCGGTGTCCCGCGAATAACTTCCAGATAGGGGCGCTGGAAAATCGCCACCGCTGTAAAAATATCACAGCCGCAAGGCGGGGTCGCCGATCCGATGGCAACCTGCAAAGTGACCATGGTTCCGACCAGTACCGGGTCCAATCCCGCGGATTTGACAATAGGCATGAAGATGGGCACCAGAATAAGGATCACCACGATAGGATCGATGAACATACAGCCGACAAAAAAAGCCACGGAAATGGCCACCAGCACCGTCATGGGCCCGGCGGTGTCCAACCCGAGACCCGTGAGTATTTGCTGGGGGACCTGGGCATAGGAAAGCGCCCAGGAAAAGGCCGCTCCAGCAGCGATGAGAATGAACACAACCGAGGTGATCATGCCCGTGGAAAGCGCAATATCGAGGATCTCCCTGAGTTTTATGGATTTGAATATCAGCACCTCCAGAATGAAGGCATACAGGACGCAGATCGAGGCCGCTTCCGTGGGGCTGAAAACGCCCCCGTATATGCCGCCGATGATGATCACGGGAAAGCCCAGAGGCCAACAGGCTTTTATCAGGGCTTCCCCGCGTTGTGACCACGAGGCCCTGGGCTCCACCGCAATTTTCTTAATGCGTGCGTAGATGACGGCATAGCCGGAGAAAAGCAAAAATACCAACAGCCCCGGCCCCATACCGGCAACAAACAACTCCGATATGGAGGTGCCCGAAACAACGCCGTAGACGATCATTCCGATGGAGGGCGGAATTAAAAAAGCGATATCCGAGGCGTTGATGGTCAAAGCCATGGTGAAGTGATCATCATAACCGGCCCGCAGCATTTTAGGCCGCATCGGCCTGCCGATGGCCACCACCGTTGCCTGGGTGGAGCCGGAAACGGCTCCGAAAAGGGTGCAGGCGGCCGCCACTGTCACGGCCAGCCCGCCGCGGATGTGCCCGACGAAACGCTGAACCAGATCCACCAGCCGGTCGGCAGAGTGCCCCCTGGTGATGATGTCTGCGGAAAACATGAACATGGGCACGGCGATCAGGGATGACGGTTTCACACCACCGATCATCTGCTGGATGATAAAGGTCGGGTCCACCGCCTTCAGATAAACGACAAAGGCAACAAAAGTGGCCGCAATCATGGGGATCATCATGGGGAATCCCATCAGCAACAGGACGGTCATCGTTGTCAGCATAGCGGCTGTCACGGTGTCACCTCCTCAACGTGATTTGAAACGGGAAACGAATCAACGCGTCCGGCTTTATCTGTTGCACGGTCGACCAGCTCCGCCAGCTCCTCATTTTCATAACTATCCACCTTGGTGTAGGAGAGGTAGACCGTCTCATCGGACAGATCGAGATTCCGCGCCGCCGTCAGCAGATACTGAATACCGGTTATGGAAAAACCGGCCACCACCCAGATATAGGTCAACCACACAGGCACTGACAGAGCGGGGGTGATTTTCCCCCTGATATACACCTTGGCGATATATTGATAGGCATAGTAGGCCAGAACAAGCATCACCACGGCGGTAGCCGCCGAGATGGCAATCATCAGGACTTTGCGCGCACGGTTGGGCAGATTGTCGTAAATGGCCGACATACGGATATGACGCCCTTGCCGGGTGACATATCCGAGACCGAAAAAGGTAATGATGATCATGAAAAATTCGTTGAGTTCTTCCGAAAAATAAAGACTTTGTGAAAAAACATAACGGCCGATCACATTGGCGATACTATTGCCCGCCATGCAAATAATGCCCAATGTGAGTACCAGTATTTCTGTTTTGCAAATAAGGCCGTCCAACCCCTTAATGAGTCTGACCATTTTTTCGCTCCTCCAAAGGGTTAATGTGAAGTTATTTTTGCGCGAACCCTTACAAACAATGCCTCTGCTGATCATGTGAAAAGCTGTGAGAAACAAAATCTCGCTCAATGACAAGGAAACGGCTTAACTGTCTCAAATAGACATCGGGCGTTCCATTCCGGCTTTTTGGGGCGGCATCATCTCATTAAGGCGGTACGAATGCGACTCATTTCACACCGAGCCCGGCTTCCAGCGCAGCCCGTTCGGATAGAAACGTATCCAAGATCTCCTGGCCTCGTTTGCCGACCTTCTTGACATATTTGCTTCGGGTGGTCATGGATGCCGCCATGAAAGGTTCCCGTTCTTCATCGGTAAGGTGATAATTCTTGACATCCGGCTTGTCGTTTTGGATTTTCTCAACAAACCCTTTTTCAAGTTCAGGCAGGGCATTGATGAGCCAACCGGATGTCTCTTTAAAGGTTTCGGAGATAAGCTTTTTGTGTTCGGGCGGAAGGGCCTTGTACCAGTCGCATCCAGTGATGATAGTGGTGGTGAACAGCTTATGCCGAGGCCAGATCAGGTTGGGCGTAACTTCGTAAAACTTCATGGAATAGATAGACGAAACAGGATTGACCATGCCGTCGATCGCCCCGAGTTGCAACGCGCCATATACTTCCCCGAAAGGAATCGGGGTCGGGCTGGCGCCGAAATCCTTGTATGCCTCCAGCATCATCGGAGAAGCGAGCACACGCATCTTGAAATTTTTGAACTCTTTCGGGCTGCGGATCACGCGGTTCGTGGTCCAAACCATGTTTCCTTCCGGATACATGGTCATCAGCTTGATGCCGCGGCGCTCAAAGTCATTGGCCAGATCCTCGTATATCGCTTTTGAGCTGGTCAGCAGATGTTTGTTGACCTCGGGGTTGTCCGAAAGCATGAACGGGATGGCAAACAACTGGACTTCCGGGATAAATGTTCCCAGATGGCCGGGTGAGGCGTTGGTGAACTGAAGCGCGCCTTCGGCTGCCAGTTCGGTGAGATCCGACGATGTACCCAAAGTGCCGTAGTGATAGATTTTGATTGTGATTTCTCCCTTGGTTTTTTCTTCAATACGGCGTTTGAATTCCTGAGCATAAATATCCTGCACATCCCCCTGCACAACTTCCAGGGCATACTTCCATTCCGCAGCATGCAGCGATGCGGCGGTAACCAAAACCATCATCAGGCTAAAAGCGATTTGGTTCCAAAACTTCTTCATGTGCTACTCTCCTTTTCTTTTCCGTTTTCCACAGCTCTCAGGGTTCGCGCAAAAATCAGCAACTTTGCATCAGTGTTATTTTTCCGGCACGCCCGGGCCATTACAATGGCTGCCGGCGCAAAGCCGGTGCCGCACCATCCCGGCCATCACATAAACAGCCATCCATACCGCCGTGTGCCCGGAAACGTTGTTGCGGTCCGTTGTCGGGTAAATCTCCACAAAATCAAACCCCCCGATACCGGCGGCACTGCCCGCCATCAGTATTCTGGACAACTCATAGGTGCTCAGTCCGTTGGGATCGGGAGGACCGCCCGGATTATGAGCGACATCCAGCACATCGCTGCAGACCGTGATATAAATTGTATCCGTACCATTTTTCAAAACCTCGATGGCTTCAGCAACAGCTTGGTCCCCCCCCCTCTCCTTGATCTCAAAGCTGGTGATGACCTTGGCACCCCGCTCTTTAGCGATTTTCAACTGAGAAGGATTGTTGCGAGGTCCGCGAATACCCATATGCACAATGTTCTTCGGATCGATTCGGGGGTGTTCATACAGGCGATGCAAAGGGGAGCAACGGGCGTATCGGTTCCCGCCGTAGTCAGGCATGTTGTCCAGATGTGCATCCAGGTGCAGAATGCCTACCTTGGCAGAGGTGTTTTCAACCATGGCCTCGACGATCGGAACCGTCACCGAGTGATCACCGCCGAATGAAAAGGGAACTGCACCATGAGTAAAGACATCGGCGGCTTTTTCATAAATCATCCTAAACGTTTTTTCATAGTTGCCGTTTGCGGTACCTGCATCCCCATAGTCACAGACCTTCAGGTAATCGAAGACATCCAGCTCGAATTCCGGTAGAAAGCCACCGTACCGGATTGATGCTTCACGAATCGCTTTAGGGCCGAGTTCGCAACCGGAGAACCCCTTCCATGTCACAACGCCTTCCCATGGAATTCCCATCACGGCCACATCGTATACACTGAGAGCCTCGGCAGCATTAACTGTTGAAACGCCCATAAAGGAGGGGACGCCGCTGTATACTTCACAGATGGTCTGATCGGCGATGAAACTCATTGGTTTTTGGTACATTTGCATCTCCAGGTAGTTGGCCGGGCCCCAATCATGGCGCTCGACCCGGGTAAAAAATATGCGATAATAAATATTTGAGTAGTTCTTGCATTAACCAGCCAAATCATTTACAAATATTGTGCCATGAAAACCAACCACTTTTATTTTTAACTTGTAATATGTTTTATTCTTTTTATTCAAATAGTTATAAACGCCTTTTCAAACATTGAAGTATCACTGCAAAAATACCGGCTTTAACATGAATGCATATTAGAATAGCTTTTTATCCAAATTGGGATATTATATTCAAAAAAGGGTATTTACAACCAACAATAATATATTTATTTTTTAATATGTTAGGGTATTATCCCAAAATAGATATCCATAAATGCATATTCGACTTTCATAACTCTCCGTTGAGGAAATTTTCATGATTACGGCACCCCCCCAAGACATACCATCCAACTATACTGAACCCTTACCGGAGGTGCCGCTGTGGCTCTGGCGGCATTTCAGCCTGTCCATATTTCACCGGGCGCATCTCTCCGTCGTCGGCCATGATGAAAAGGGTTATGTTTTCTATGCGTCGGGAAACCTGGCGGCAGTGCTGAATGTCACGCCCGGTGATAAACTGGACGATCTGTTGCCGGGTTTGCTCAAATCCATCCTGTCATTGATGGAAAAAGGAGAGCAGGAAACCCGCATCGTTGTGCCCGATGCAAAAACCGCATTGACAGTAAAAATAGCCGCTGTTTGCACAGGCGAGAAAGATCAACAGATATATTGCCTGTATGAGGATCAACACACCTCGGCCTGCAACAGTCTCGAGGAGCAAATTTTATCGCTTGAGGGGAAAAACCGGGAATTGGACGCAATTCTCCGCGCAACTTCGGACGGCCTATGGGTTTGTAACGCCCAAGGCATCGTTCTATATATCAATCCTGCCGCTGAAAAGATTAACCGCGTCAAATCCGAAGATGTTGTGGGCCAAAGCATGTACGATCTTGTCAGTGAAGGATTTATCGATCGATCTGCCGTGCTTGAAGTGATCCGAACCAAGGCGCCGGTCAGTTTGCTGCAAACCCGGCAAAACCTGAAGCTCACCTCCACAGGCACGCCTGTATTTGACACTCAGGGCAATCTGGTGCGGGTCGTGGTGAGCACCCAGGATGTGACCGAACTGGACAATCTGAGACGGGAACTGGAAGAGCAGGAGCTCATTAAAGCCAGTTACCGAAACCAGTTGCTGGAGATGCAAAACAACTTGCTGCGGTCCAATAGAATCATCGCCAACAGCCCCAATATGATCAGTGTCCTTTCCCAAGCCCTGAAGGTCAGCGCTGTCAACTCGACCGTATTGCTGTTGGGAGAATCAGGCGTGGGAAAGGGACTCATCGCAAAGCTGATCCATGAAAATTCAGCCCGGGCCGGCAAGCCGATGATCTCCATTAATTCAGGGGCGATTCCCCAATCGCTGATCGAATCCGAGCTGTTCGGCTATGAAAAAGGCGCCTTTACAGGGGCGCAAACCAGCAAACCGGGCCTTCTGGAACTTGCCGATGCAGGCATACTCTTTTTGGATGAAATCGGAGAATTGCCCCTTTCGGCTCAGGTGAAACTGTTGCATTTTCTGGAAGACGGCATGGTTACGCGCGTGGGCGGCACACGCCAGCACAAAGTTGATGTCAGAATTCTGGCCGCCACCCACCGCGACCTGGAGGCTATGGCAAATGAAGGCGCCTTCAGACAGGATCTCTATTATCGCCTGAGTGTTATTCCCATCCGCATTCCGCCTTTAAGGGAAAGAAAAGACTGCATCCTGCACCTGATTCGTCATTTTACGGACAAATTGTGCCGTCAATACGGGCTGCGCAAACGTCTGACCAGAGAAGCGACCGATGCGCTGCTGGCATTCAATTTCCCGGGGAATGTGCGCCAGTTGATGAACATCTGCGAACGGCTGCTGGTGATGTCGGAAACCGATATCATCAATCTGGACGATCTGCCCCAGGAGGTCCACGCCGGCATGGTGCCTGAAAGTGAAAAAATCGCATCCTATGCCAGAACGGATTCCCTGAAAAAATCCATGGAAAAGATCGAAAAAGCCATCATCATGGATGCCTGGCGCCTGCACGGCAATCAATGCAAGGTAGCTGAAAGCCTCCGCGTCAGTCAATCGACAATTGCCCGCAAGCTCAAAAAATACCTTAAATAAGATCGATCGGCCATTTCCCCCCCCTTCCCCCTTTTTTT
>JBFFHG010000048.1:0-10081 GCA_041557055.1 Desulfosarcinaceae bacterium | reverse complement strand
CGGGCGCTGCATTTATGCAGACCAGTTCAAGTATTATTAATCAATATAAGCATGATTTGCTGGTTTCGCTCGTTTTTTTTTGTTATTCACCCGGCGAACAGGGGTGCGACCTTGACGATATCATCATCGGCGTGCCGCAGAAGCAGATTGTGCAAATTGCAAAGGAGGGTGGTGTGAATGATAATAAACATTATATAATCAAGATGTTGAATGACCATTTAACAGTACTGACCCGGACCATTGGTGAGCGCAGCGTAAAACGGCCGGAAAATTTCGATAAAACGGTGGCCTATGTTCAGGAACACTTTGAGGGGGTTGGCATTCCTGTTCAACGGGAATCATACCGTTATAACCACATTGAGGTCAGCAATGTGGTTGCGCGGCTCAAATCCGACGCAAGCCCATCGATGCACTACGTCCTGGGGGCGCATTATGACTCTGTGGCCGGTACGGTGGGGGCTGATGACAACGCCAGTGCCGTTGCGGTGATGCTGGAAACGGCGCGGGCTTTGAAAGCCGTGGGCGGGGTTGAGGGGGTTGACATCACCTTTGTCGCGTTTGCCTTGGAAGAGTCCCCGGCATTCGGTACCCGCCGTATGGGCAGCCGGGTATTCGCATCCAAGGCCAAAAAGGAGGCGGTCGCCATCGACGGCATGATCTGTTTGGAAATGGTGGGTTACACCTGCCGCGAACCCGGATGCCAGCGATATCCCTTTCCGTTGCAGTTTTTTGGGTATCCCAAAATCGGTGACTTCATCGGCATTGTGGGCAATGTAAAATCTTTGCCGTTGACCCGCAGGATGCGCAAAAGCTTTCAGCGCAATGCCAATCTGCCGGTGGTGGCGATTACGGTTCCGTTGAACGGGTGGACGGTGCCCAATGTTCGCCTCAGCGATCATTCATCCTTCTGGAGCAATGGCTATCGGGCCGTGATGGTGACGGATTCGGCCTTTTACCGCAATCCGCATTATCATTTACCGTCCGATACCATGCAAACCCTGGATTTCGACTTTATGGCCGAAGTGGTTGAGAGCCTGGTCTCTTTTTTTCGCTCTCAGCGATCTTTTCCAAGAGATCAATAGACGCCGTCGCAGATTAAAAGCCCCATTCTTTTTGCATTTGATGAAGAGGATAAACGACAATATACCGGTAAGTTATATAAGAATCGGTCAAAGATGCGCGCTTTGATCGCCGGGGCCTTGGAGAAGGCTGAATTCTGATGAAAATTTTGGATGGATATTTATGGATGGGGCCGAATAGGGTATATAAAAGGCCATGGCCGCATATCCGCGGCATGTCTCAGGGCCGTCGCGTTGAAGCGGTTTATGCAGAGCTCAATGGTTGCCGATTTGTTCGCCGCCTGCAGGGCTTTGGTGTGTGTCAATCGGCAACGCCGGAAATTTAAATGGCGTTTCTTGGAAGGAGAATGCATGCAATGGGTTTTTTAAGAATTGATAAAGAGAAGTGCAAACAGGACGGCCTGTGTGCCTCCGACTGTCCATCGGGTATAATTCTTTTCAAAGGCAAGGGCGGTTATCCGAAACTGGCGGACAACGGCGAAACCATGTGCCTGCGTTGCGGCCATTGTGTGGCCGTTTGCCCCCATGGCGCTTTGGACCATGCCGAGGTTCCCAAGGCGGACTGCCCGCCCATTGATAAGCGTATGGCAATCTCCGAAGCCCAGGCTGTCCAGTTTTTGCGCTCCCGCCGGTCGGTACGGCATTTTAAAGATCGCTCTGTGGGGCAAGCCACCTTGCAGCGTCTCATTGAGATCGGTGGCTATGCGCCTACCGGAAGCAATTCTCAGTTGTTGGAATGGGTGGTGATCAATGACAAGGATCGCCTGCGAGAAGTGGCCGGTCGGGTCATCCAATGGATGCGCGGGATGTTGAAGGCAGACCCGGATTCCAAGGCCATGCCTTACATCCCCAACCTTGTGAAGGCTTGGGATGGCGGAAACGATGTGGTGTTGCGGTCGGCTCCGTGTTTGGTGACGGCCATGTCCCCCGCCCATGATCGCAACGGCATGGTGCACCTCACCCTGGCGCTCTCCTATCTGGAACTGGTTGCACCGATCTACGGTATGGGCACCTGCTGGGCCGGATTGCTGCAGGGCGCGATGATGTCAAACCCTGAATTGAAGCGGATGGTGGGAATTCCGGAGGGTTACCCCCATCACTATCCCATGATGATCGGGTACGCTGATGTGCGCTACCACAGGATGATTGAACGCAAAAAACCAAAAATCGTGTGGAAGTAAATGGTGTCTGTCACCGCCTTTACCACAGGCGGTCCAATCTGGACCTGATATTCCGTTGTTTTTTTTCGACGCGTGGCGCAGGAGAATTTAAATGCCGGAGAGCAAGATCCTGCTTTTGCAACGATAGGATTATCGTCTGCGGATGTAACAAAATGAAAGGACAATTTTGCAGAGCACATTAATTCCCGGGATTTTGATGTTGAGTGCCATTGGTCTCGTTTTTTTAGTCCTTCACTGCTTCAGGCTATACCAGAAGAAGAGAAAACGGCCGTCGCCTTTTACACGCGATTTATTGCGTGGTCCGGGGCAATCTAGCCTGAAGCAAATCGACGAACTAAATGACGTCTCAAAGATCTGTTTTTTTGCTTTGGGCATCTTCCCTGTTGTTATCTTTGCCGCCCATAGCGCCTATACCCATTATAGCCAGTCACCTGAGTCCTGGCCCCGGGCAGCTTCGTCGGTGGTGATTGCGCTGGCCTTTATGGGCTATTATTTGCGTAAATTGCTGCAGTTGCTGGCCCGAAGGCGCATATGCCGTCTGGCGTACGATGGGGAGGTGGCGGTGGGACAGGCGTTGAATCAGCTTCTGGCCGATGGTTACCAGGTGTTTCACGACTTTGCGGCGGATGAGTTCAATATCGATCACATTGTGGTCGGTGCCACCGGCGTGATGGCTGTGGAGACCATGGCGCGTTGCAAAGGCCGAAGCCACAACCGCGGAGGCGATGCGGTGGTCGCCTACGACGGCCGCATGCTTCATTTTCCGAAATTCAGCGACTATGAAACCATCGATCAGGCCAAACGTCAGGCCGAGTGGCTCTCCCAATGGCTTTCATCGGCTGTGGGGGAAGATGTGTGTGCCCGGGCCATGGTGGCGATCCCCGGTTGGGCTGTCAAACGGACCTCTGCCGATGGGATATCGGTCGTCAATCCCAAACAGTTCGGCACCTTGTTCAAATACATCCGGCCTCGCCCCATTTCCGATTGTCTGATGCAACGTATCATCAACCTGATTGAGGGGCGCTGCCGCGATGATGAAATACAGAAGCCGTCTTGATCTTTCCAGGCTGTAAAACGCCGGCCCAATGATAACCTTTATGGATGGACAAAAAAGGCAGAGCCTCGTTAGAGGCCCTGCCTTTTTATTTTGGAGCGCAAGTTGTTCTCTTGCCTCAATTGAAATGAAGCTCTGCCTTTTGCTTTAGCCGGCCACATCGATACCCGGGTCGCATCCCAGGTGGGTGTCTTTGTTTTCGCATTCAAAATTTTTTGAACGGGTATCCACATGCCCCTCTTCACGTTCTGAACCGGTCTCCACGTAATCGTGTATGTTTTTATCCATGGTAAGCCTCCTTGTATATGTCCGCTGTTGTTTATCTCGTTTTTCCTACCACGAATGATGGGGATGAAACCCAAATGTGCAATGAGAGCCGCAGGTCGGTATATTGGCAGGTCAAACCTGCCATTTTGTGTTTTTTCCTTAAATATCAAGTTGATAAAACGGAAATTAAACCTAACTGATTTTGCCCTCTGCGTCCATTCGGCCGGCTTTGATAAAATCGTCATGGTAGAAGGTAAACCAGCATCCGTGATTTTGGTATTGCTTGATCAGACGCTCTTTCTGGGCAATGACCTCCAGCGGGAAATTGTCATAGGCCATTATCCATAGCGGATTGGCGTGGGCATGGGTGGGCATGACATCGCCAAGGTGCAGCGCGCATCCGTCCCGGCCGTTGATTTCGACGATCTGATGGCCGCGGGTGTGACCGCCGGTGTGGCGGACTCTTATGCCGGGTGCGGCATCATAGGTGTGATTGACAAGTTGAAGCAGGTCTGAGTCTTCAAGTCCGGAAAAATTTTCCGCAAAATAGGTGTGCGCCGAGCGGCTGTTGGGATGCTTCAGATCCTGCCACTCCATTTCATTGATGATATGTCTGGCCCTGGAAAAGGTCAGTTCCGTCCGTCCGTCCGGGTTGTACCGGACGATGCCTCCGGCATGGTCAAAATCACAATGGGTGAGAATGACGGCCTGGATGTCGCCGGGCGAAAGATTATGATCGGCAAGGTCGTCAACCACGGTCCAGTTGCGGGAGACGCGATAGATTTTTTTCTGTTTGTCGGTCAGTTTGTTGCCGAGCCCGGTATCGATAATGATAGCGGCTTGGCCGGTGCGCACCAGCAGGGGCGCGGCAAGCATTTTGATGTAATTTTCATCATCGGGCGGATATTTGCGGGCCCACAGAAGTTTGGGCACGGCACCGAACATGGTGCCGCCGTCCAGGGCAAACTCTCCGCCGTTCAGCCAAGAGATCGTAATGCCGCCCAGATCAAGTTGATATGTACTCAAGATTGCACCTCCCTGTCGTTATCAGTCACGGTTGGATTTCGCCGCTCATTGTAAAGTCATGCGGCGGCGAATGCAAGACCGACGGATCGCCAGGGCAGGGCAATCGCATATCTTCGAGGTTTGAGCGCCAGCGGTTCCGGGCATTTTTTTATCTTTGAATGCAGCCCAACAACCCCCAAAAAACAAATGCGATCGCCTGGCGAGCAAAAGAGAAATAATTGACAAATCGAGATGATCAATCATAAACATCTTTGAGAATCGGCCCCAGGGCTGGCTGGCCCTGAAACCAAACCCGCCCGGCCCACAGGAGACCGTCATGACCGCTGATAGTTTTAAAGCCAAAGTGAAACAGAATGTTGCCGACAATTTCAATCAAAGCTGCCAAATTTACCGGGCCTTTGAAGGCAAACACCGTTTTTTCGCTGATTTGACGCTGAAGCTGGCTGAAAATATCGGTCTGCGGCAGGGGGCCAGGGTGCTGGATGTGGGCTGCGGCAACGGCATCTCGGCTGTGGCGCTCAATCAACGCTATGGCTGTAAGGTTTTGGGCGTGGATCTGTCGCCCAAAATGGTAGCCGCCGGTCAGGCTGCCGCCGATTCCGAGAATGTTCAACTGGTCGTGGGGGATGGCGAGCATTTAGCATCTGTTACGGGCGGCGCTCTTTTTGATTATGTCCTGTACAACGCCTCGATCTTTATCTTTCCGGATGTGGCCCGGACCCTGAGTGAAGCGTTTGCATGCCTGCGCCCGGGGGGCAAGATCGCCTTTTCATTCTATCCGTTGGTGCTCGGTAAAAATGAAGAGGACCTGATGGAAGAGGCTTTCAAGCGTTTAGGCGAACCGGTGCCGCGCTTTCGCGTGATTACCGATTATCCGCAGGCCTGCCAGGCCCTTGCGTCGCAGTGCGGCTGTATTTCGCAGCATCGCTGGGTGTGGAAATTAAATATCGAATTTCTAAAGGATTTTTTTTCTATACCGGCCCAATCCGCGTCATTGTTTCCAGGGCGTGATTACCAGGTACGCCGGGAATTGGTGAACCGGCTGTTTGTCACTTTGGAAGATGCCGCTGATTACGGTACTATCGTATGGCGCATGGCCGAAGGTGTTAAACCGGCATAAACAATTGGGGGACAAGATTTTAAAACCGACCCTGTTGGCGGAACCATGAGGTTTAACCGTCAGGTCTTTGAGGCACCGGCGCTGTCATGCCGGATGTGAGCCGGCAGCCAGGGCCCGGCGAATGGCAATGCCGATATTTTCGATGGTATAGGGCTTTTTGACGTAAGGGCCGGCTCCCAGCTTGAGCGCCTCCCTGACCCTTTCAGTTTCAGCATATCCACTGGCAATGATGGCTTTTTGGTTGGGACGACAGGCCAGCACGGCCCGGTAGGTGTCCAGACCATCCATGCCGGGATCCATGATCATGTCCAGGATCAGCAAATCCACCACATTGTTTTTTATATAATCAATGGCTTCTTCCCCACTGGAGACGGCGATGGGCCGGTAATTGAGACGGGAGAGAAGATTGACCGCAATTTCGCGTTGTTCACTGACATCATCGACCACCAAAACACTCTCCCCGTGCCCCTCATAGGTCTCCAACGGCGGTACGTGCCGGGTCGTCAGATTTTTTTTCGATACAGGGAAATAGAGGCTGAATGCGGTGCCTCTGCCCGGAGTGCTCTCCACATCGATATAACCGGCATGGTCTTGAACCGTTCCCCAAACAACCGCCATTCCCAGTCCTGTGCCGCTGCGGCCCATGACCTTCTTGGTATAGAAAGGCTCAAAAATGTGCGGCAAGTCCTCCGCAGTGATCCCCTCTCCCTGGTCAGATACGGTCATGAGGATATATTCGCCCTCAGCCACATGGCTATAACCTTTAACCGGACGATCAAGGTACCGGCATTCTGTGTTGATGAAAATGATTCCGCCGTGAGGCTGAGCTTCGGCTGCATTGGAGATCAGGTTCATCAAGGTCTTTTTTAAATGGATGCTTGATCCCCTCATATTGGGAAGGTCAACCGGCAAGCGGGTGCGAACCTCCGTCTCGTTGTGAAAATAGAGAAGTTTTTCGTGTTCCGGTGATTGGAGGTACTCCTGAATCACGCTATTCAGATTGAGGATCTCGGCTGTCACCACCCCCCGGCGGGCCAAAGTCAAAAGGTCTTGAACAATGGCCGCGGCCTTCTGGCCGGAGTGGCGAATGGCGCTGATGGGTTTATACAGCGGATTGGCCGCGTCCATATCCAGCAGCAGCAAGTCCGGATAGCTGACAATACCAGACAGCACGTTATTCAGGTCATGGGCCACGCCACCGGCCAGAAGACCCAAGGCTTCCATCTTTTTTGAGCGCGCCAGTTGCTCGTGCAATTTTTCTCTCTCCCTTTGAACCCTGAGGCGTTCGGAGATATCTCGAGTGACCCCTAAAATGGCCACTGGTTTTGCATCGTCGCCCAGTAAAAAGCCGGCTGTCACTTCGCACCAGACAGGGGCGCCGTCCTTACACAGCAGTTCAATCTCCAGCACCACGGTGCGATGATAGTCCCCGGTGGTCTCGCCCATAGCCAGTTTGGAAACAAGGGTTTCGGATGCAAGCTGGGCGGATTGGGAGGGCAGGACGGTCTCTACGTTTTTGCCCAGCAGCTCTTGCGGTTTCCAGCCTTGAAGGCGTTCAACCGCAGGACTAATATAGGTATAGTTCATCTCCATATCCATGGTGAAGATGACATCACTGATATTCTCGGCCAGCAGGCGGTATTGCGCCTCGCTCTGGCGCAGGGCTTTTTCCGAGCGCCGGCGCTCTTCAATTTCCAGATGGAGTTTTTGGCGGGTCTCTATCAGCTCGGCTTTTTCAATAAAAAGCTCATTGGTTAATTCGATCTGCCGGGTGGTTACGCGATGAAGCCCTCTGACCAACACGGCCGCAGAAATGGCGCTGACCGCATTGAGCAGAATATAACTGGCCCCTGCGGCGATCGCCCGTTCCATGCTTGGGAAAAAAAGATGTTCGTTTGAAAGGTAGCCGCCGGTGATAAACACCACCAGGGTTACAACAGTGACGGAATTCAACGCCACCATGATAACAGCGGCCCTTAATCCGATCAACAAACCGGCGAGGATGGCGGCGGTGAACAGATAAGCCGGGCCGCCGCTGAAAAGGCTGACCTGCACGCATACATTCAGGCCCACCAGATAGACCAGGGCAACAACGGTGCAGGCCCGGATTTCATAGTCGATGGCCCGAAAAATGAACAAGCACCAAGCGGCCAGGTATACTGTTGAATCGACCAGCACCAGGGCCCATATTCGGCCTCGAATGCCGACCAGGATGGCTGACATCAAAGCCGGAACCGACAGAATCAACGCCGTAATCAAGGCGGCTGACAGGATCCGTTCGCGCCATTTGATCAGAATCTCGGCCTCGACGCAAGGGGGCGGGCGCATCCAGCCCTTAATTCGGGTGGACAGTTTGGGATCCCTTTGCCCTGATATGCGGTTCATTTTCTGCATGACATTTTTGGATACCGCTATTGCCGATAATTTATTGCTTGTCTGATTTATAGTTTTCGGAACATTGGGCCATTTGCTTTAGGTTCTTTTAACAACCACCTTCTTTTTGTCACTAGTATGAATGCAAAAATGTGCATATCGGGGGGCGTCAGGCCTCAATATGATTCCCGGCTTGCCCCAGGCAGAGGCAAGCCTACATGATAAAACAACCCACGCGCCGTGGGCAATTGCCGCATGCTTGGCGCTGCTCAAAGAAACATTGACTTTTTTTGAAATTATTGTTGATTCTTTTTGCCTTCAACCATCTGGGCACTCTTTCGCTCCATCCACCGGAACCTATCGAATCGAAGGCAATACCTATCCAAAGCCGTGTAATCGCGCAGGTCGCCGGCACACAACAGCGGCGCAGCGCAAAATCAGACCATTTAGCGCCGGCGGTGAAAATCGCCTTTACAGAAAAAGCGCCGGCCCCGCGATCTAACCCGGCGGATCAACACCGCCGGCATATCCGCGGCAACAAGGCAGGAGCGGTCGTCATGAACCAAGAGCAGATCGACAAGGCGCGTGCCTATAATGATAAAGGTGCTTATTTTTATAGCCGGGGGGATTACCTGTCCGCGCGGCGGTATTATGAAAAGGCTCTTGACATCCGGAGGAAATTTTTTGGCCGGGACCATCCGGCCACCGCACAGACCCTCAACAATCTCGGCATCTTGCTGTGCGACATGGCGGATTACCCATCCGCCCGCAAATGCCATGAAGCCGATCTTGCCATCATGCGCGCCACTTTTGGTCAAAAGCATCCCAATACAGCCGAGAGCCTGAACAACCTTGGATTGCTGCATACAAAGACAACCGATTTTCAGGAAGCCCGGCGTTGCCATGAAATGGCGTTGGCCATCCGCCGGGAGGTTTTGGGCGACAACCATCCGGCCACGGCCCAAAGCCTCTACAACCTGGGCGTGCTGATGCAACACATGGGCGACTATGCTGGTGCCCAGGCCTATTTCGAACAAAGCCTGGCCTTAACGTACCGGATTTTTGGCGAACGGCATTTGGAAACAGCCGCCAATCTGAACAACCTCGGTGCTGCGCGCTATCACCTGGCCAACTATAGCGGTGCCCGGGAGTGTTATGAAAAATCCCTGGAAATCCGGCTTGAACTGTTGGGCCGGGATCATCCGGATACCGCCGGCACAATGGGCAACCTGGCGAACTTGTTATGCGATCTGGGCGAGACCACGGCGGCACAAATCCCTGGGTGAAACCCATCCGGCCACGGCCCAAAGCCTGAACAATCTGGCGGCCTGCCTGTTTTGCAAACGAAAATACGCCCAAGCGGGCATGTATCTTCACAGGAGTCTGGCGGCGGCCAATAAAAACCTGGGTTCCGAGCACCCCACCACCCGGCAATACCGGCAATCGCTGAAAGAGATAGAGGAAAAGCTGCGCCAGCGGCGAAAAACACCCTGGCTGCAGCCCTAAGCGCCCCTGAAAAAAGGAGAATCATCATATCAGGAGCGGCTCGATTGGGCAACACCGCTGTCTGCCCCAACGACAATCATGGATGCGTGGCATGCCCACACCATGTTGTTGGAAAGATTGTGCAAGGATCTGAGGATATTTCAATCAACGGCAGGGTTGCGGCCATGGAAGGGGATATGGGGATCCATGCGCCCTGCTGCGGCCCCAACACCTTTACGATCGCCGAAGGCAGCGATACGGTGTTTTTCAACAACCGCCGCGCGGCGCGCATGCACGACCGGCAGCGGCAACGTCATCATCGGAGACGGCCAGGGGCGGCTGTTCATAGCGGCGGCAAAAACCCATGCACCGTTCGTGCAAAATATAGCGGCCGACCGTGAGCGCGGCCATGAGATTTGGCGGCAAAACATGGAATACCTTGATGAGAAGGGGCGTTCGGCCGCCTGTTTCAACAGCGGGTTGTCAGAAAATTTTG
>JBFFHG010000047.1:0-10127 GCA_041557055.1 Desulfosarcinaceae bacterium | reverse complement strand
TACGGGCCGATGGCGCTGTTCATCTCGATGCGGAAGCCGCGGTTGACATGGACCTCGCCCTGATCATCCACCCAGGGTACCCGAAACAAAATCACCCGCTCGGGCTCCACCATACGCTCGAAGATTTTGGCGGCGCGGTATTCGGGATTGCGGTCCATCACCGGTTTGATTGAGGCCATTACTTCCATGACCGCCTGATGAAATTCTTTTTCATGGGGATCTTTTGCCTTGACATAATCGACCATTCTCTTCATCGTTGTATTTCCTTTCAAAATAGATTGGGATATCATCAAGAATACTACCCTATCCCTATACTGCCCCCTACCCTTTAATGACTCGGGGAAGAATCATCTGGTGTTGCGGACAGATGGAGGTCGGGTTCTGGTAGGCGGCACCGGCAAACGCCTCCAGGTAGCTTCTCAAATCCCTCATTTTAACCACTTCATCAACCAATCCGTTCTGCGCACAATAGAGCGGCCGGGAGTTGTCGTAATAGGATTGCACCATTTTGTTCATCTTCTCAATGGTGGGTTCAAGGGGTTTGCCTGAATCCTTGTCTTTGACCAGACGGCGTGAAAAGCTTGCCGCCGCCGCTGTTTCGCCGTGCATGACATATATTTCGGAGGTGGCCAGACCAAGGGTAAAGGCGTTGTTCCGGTTGGCCGTGGGACCGCCCATGACATAGTGAGCCGCCGCCGTTCCCTTTCGCAGCACCACCAGCATCATCGGCAGCTGGCTGTTCTGGATGGAGTAGATCAGGCTCTGTCCCAGCCCGAGCAGCTCTGCTTTTTCAGCGATATCGCCCACATCGATGCCGGTGGTGTCCTGGAACCAGATAATGGGTATCCGGTCCCGGCCGCACAGGGTCACGAACTCATTCATTTTGATCAGCCCCTGGCGGTAGAGTTTTCCGCCGATGCCCGGGTAGTCGGCATACTCGGGATAGTCGGGTTTGAGAAAGCCCTGGTTGTTGCCGATGCACCCGACCGGAAACCCGTCCACTTTGACCAGTCCGGTATAGATCTCGGGGCCATAGTCCGGTTTGAACTCCATGTGTTGACTGCCGTCCACCAGCCGGGCCAGGATCTCCTTGAAAACATATGACCGCTTCTGGTCAAAGGGCATGAGCTGATAGAGGTCGCTGGATGAAAAACTGGGAAAATGAGGATCGGAGACCCGGAAAAACTTGGGATCATAGGCCGGTATGCTGCGCATGTACGCTTTCAAACCATCCAGAACCTCGGTCTCCTTTTCATACGCATAGCGGAAAAAACCGGTTTCGTCGTAGTGAATATCCACCGATCCGGGAGGCTTGGCTTTGTATTGCCTGGCGGCATCGATGAGTTCGTTGGCGCTCTGGATATCGAAATACCCCTTGGGGGACATGCCGCTGAGAATACCGCCGCCGCCCACGGCAATGTTGCAGTCTTTATGGGCGAAAAGAATGGTGGGGCTGATGCCTTGGTAGCCGCCGCCGGCAGGATTGGTCCCGTATATGCCGGCCAGCACCGGGATACCCAGTTGGTTCAGCTCCGCATGGCGGTAGAAAGGCGTGCCCGAGCCGCGGCGATTGGCGTAAAATTTCTCCTGCTCGGTAAGCTTGACCCCGCTGCAGTTGACCAGCCATACCAGGGGGATATTCAATCGTTTGGCCAGATCCGTCGCCCGCAGAATATTTTCCGACTGACCGGGAAGCCATGCGCCGGCCATGACTTTATTGTCGAATCCGATGATCACCGCCCACCTTCCGGATATTTTTCCCAATCCGTCAAACACGTTGGTCGTGCCTTCCTCGTTGTCTTCAGGATTATAAAGGGTATGGAGCGGACACCACGTTCCCTTGTCCACAAGATAGTCAAGCCGCTGCCAGAATGTCATCTGGCCGCGGGCATTGATCTTTTCGGTGGCAAAGCCCGCGTTCTTGGCTTTTTCAACTTCACCATCGATACTCTCTTCGACTTTGAATATGTTGCGGATATTATCGACATCGGCCTTTTTTTGGGCTGGAGGCTCCTTGCCAAATAGAGGCATTTTTTCAAAATACGATTTCATTTGTCATTCCTGTTGCCATTGGACCGTGCGCAGCGCCAGGCATTACACGGATATTTTCATTCCATTACCGGTTTGCTTTGCGGTAACCGAGTTGATCCAGGGCGATGATCCATTTGCAGATATTGGCCGAGCCCTCCACCATGTAATAGGTGGGGGTGTCCCGGTATATCCGGGCCACCGGATATTCTGTGGAGTAGCCGTAAGCGCCCAGTATGCGCATGGCGTAATTGGCGCATTTGCTGACGGTCTCGCCGGCAAAATACTTGGCCTTGGCCACATCCAGGCCATTGTTGAGCTGGCCTTGATCCTTGGCCCAGGCGGCCTTGTAGACCAGCAGGCGGGCCGCATCGATCTCGGTGGCCATCTGGGCCACCATGTCCTGGTTCATCTGATACTGGCCGATGGGTTTGCCGAACTGCTTGCGCTCGTTGCAGTATTTGGAGACCACATCCAGGCAGGCCTGGGCCACACCCACGGCACCGGCTGCGGCCGACAGCCGGGTCTGGTTCAGGGAGCCGAAAACAATCTTGGAGCCCATGCCGGGTTGGCCTAAAATATTCTCCTTGGGCACCTTGGTGTTGTCCAGGAAAACTTCGCCGGTGGGCGAACAAAAAGAGCCCATCTTGTCTAATCCGGTGGTCTTGACGCCGTTGAAATTCTTGGGCTCGATCACAAAGGCCGACAACCCCCTGGAGCCGGCATTGATATCGGTATAGGCATAGTAGATCAGTACGTCGGCCACATCGGCATTGGAGATCCAGGTCTTGGAGCCGTTGAGCAGCCAGTGATCGCCCTTGTCTTCGGCCGTACTGGTCATGGCCATGACGTCGGAACCGGCGTCCGGTTCGGTGATGGCGAACCCGCCGATCAGATCGGCCGTGCACAGCCCCGGAATGTACTTCTTTTTCAGCTCCTCAGTACCGTAGGTAAGAATAGTGTAGGCGCAGCCCAATACCTGCATATTGACCTGCACCCTGAGCGAACTGCACACCCGGGCGATCTCTTCGGTGACGATCATGGCCGCCATCCACCCCATATCTTCTCCCTCGTACGCTTCGGGAATCACCGTGCCCCAGAATCCCAACTCGCCCATTGGCTTGACAGCCTCTTTGTAGGGAAAGTAATGGTCCTTGTCCCACTGCTCCACATTGGGCGCAATTTTCTTATTGGCAAACTCGCGAACCGCTTTTCTTAACATCTCCAACTCTTTGGACAGTGTAAAATCCATTATTGTCTCCTGTGATAGGTTGTTTCTTTAAATTATATCTGTGAAAGCCGTGAAAGCCCCTCATGGATGGTCGCCTCGTCGGCCACAAAGGAAAAGCGAATGCAGCGATCTTCTCCAAAGGCCCGGCCGGGGATGCAGGCGATCCGCCACTTTTCAAGCAGGTGATCACAAAATCCGGCCGAATCGGTAACGCCTGCCACCTTCTCATACAGCCGGCTTACATCGGCAAACAGGTAAAAGGCGCCGGTCGGCCTGAAGGTTCTGATGCCATCGATTGCCGCCAGCCCCTCGAACATCAGATCCCGCCGTTTTTCAAATGACTGCCGGAATGCTTCAATCAGTCGGGCATCGGTATGCAGGGCAAAAGCGAGGGCTTTCTGGGAGATGGACCCGGCACAGGAGGTGGCCTGTCCCTGAATTCTCGTGGCTGCCCGGATGATCGCTTCCGGCCCGACAGCATACCCGATCCGCCAACCGGGCATTGAATAGGTCTTGGACGCACTGTTAATGACAATGACGCGTTGCGCCAGGTGCGGCGCCACCATGGGCAAATTGACAAAAGCGTGCCCGTCATAAACAAATTTCTCATAGACGTCATCGGAGATGACCATAATCCCCGCCCTCTCGATGACTTTGGCCAGGGCGGTAAGTTCTTCGGCCGAATAGACGGCGCCGGTCGGGTTGGACGGCGAGTTGAGGATCAACAGTTTGGTGCGGGATGTAATCGCCCCGGCCAGGGCTTCCGGCGACATCTTGAAGTTGTCCTCAAGACGCGTGTTCACAACCACCGGAACCCCCTGGGAGAGTTTGACCATATCCGGATAGGAGAGCCAATAGGGGCCGGGAATCACCACCTCGTCACCGGGGTCCAGCAACGCCTGAAAGATATTGTGCAGGGCGTGCTTGCCCCCATTGGAAACCAGGACCTGGGAAGGATCAATCTTCAGGTTCTGTTCGGCTTTGTACTTGGCGATGATGGCCGCTTTAACTTCAGGAATGCCGCCGGCGGCCGTATATTTGGTAAACCCTTGCTCAATGGCCTTGACGGCCGCGTCTTTGATAATGTCCGGCGTGTCAAAGTCCGGCTCGCCCGCAGAAAAATTGAGCACATCCACGCCGGCGGCTTTCATGGCTTTGGCCTTTGCCGATATGGTAAGGGTTATGGACGGTTTGATGGACCGTGCGCGCTTGGATAAAAAAGTTTCCATTTTCCCACCTGTTGAAAAAAAGGTTGTTCTTTGTACCTGACCATGACTGTTCATCAGGCAACGATCTTTTCCGTTACGGCCATTGCCGTTTCAAACACTGCCTTTTTGAAGCGCAATTTAATGGCCGCCGTGAGCATGTCCATGGTCAAAGCGTTGCTCTGTTTTGCCAGAACCGCCAGGGCCGCCAGGGCCCAGTCCTGGGATTTGATTTTGCGGGCCTTGAAATCAACCTCGATGACGGTTGCCTGACACTCTGGCAGATCAACCCCGGCGGCCTTGATGACCACCGCTTGCGGTGAAAGAGTTGCCAGCATCTTACTGCGCCGTTTGACCCCTTCGGGCGCCAGGGCGATGACCACCGATGGATCTTCAATCCCGGTGTATTCAATGGTTGTATCCGCAAGAATGACTTCACTGACCGAGTGGCCCTTCATCACGGTGATCGGATAATCGTTTTTCTGGGCGGCGTGGCACCCGGCCGACGCACCGGCCAGGCACAGCAGTTCCCCGGCAGTGATAATCCGCTGACCGGCGCTTCCAAGAATAACCACCTCCCGGCGGCCGGTCTGAGGCACCCCACAGGTTGCCTTGATGCGCACCGGATCATTGGGGATGCTGAGTTTGGCCGCTTCCTGACGGTAGGCCTTGCCGTATTCCGTTCTTGCATTTCGGGACTTGAAATCAGGCAGTTCAGGCAGTAATGCCAGATTGGCTTCGATCTCCTTGGGGGTCAGTTTGTTGCGGCGGGTGTAACGGCCCGGACAGATCCCCCAGATATCCAGCAGTGAAAACCCTTCGAACGTGATGGCTTGTTTGAGCCTTTCCACAAGGTCCTTCTGATACGTCGATACCCGTGACACCAATCCCGCACCGGCAGCGCCGGCCACCTGGCAGATATCCATGGGTTGTTCCAGTTTGTTCAGAAAACCCGAACCCACCACCGCATCCTGGGGCGTGGTGGACGAACACTGCCCGCCGGTCATGCCGTAGTTGAAGTTGTTGAGCACCAAAAGGGTCAGATCGATATTGCGCCGGCAGGTGCTCAATACATGGGCGCCGCCGATACCCAACCCCCCGTCGCCCATGGTTACGATGACCTTCAGGTCGGGGCGCGCCATCTTGATGCCGGTGGCGTAGGTCAGGGCCCGGCCGTGCAGGCCATGAAAGGCGTGGGTGTTGAAAAAGGTGTCGAACAGGCCGGAACATCCGATATCGGTGACAATGGCCACATCCTCTCCTGCGCAGCCCATGTCGGTCAGTGCCTGATTCAGTGCATGCAGCACCCTGTCGTGCGAACAGCCCGGGCAGAACACCGCCGGACGGCTGCTGTTTAAAAGGCTATCCATTTTCAACCACCTCCATGATCTGTCCGGGTTTGATCAGTTCACCGTTCATCTGACCCAAAAAGCTGATATCTTTATCGGATATCAACCGTTGCAGTTCCCTGACGTACTGCCCCAGATTCATTTCCGCCATGACCACCCGTTTGTACGGGGCGGCCTTTTCTCGAATCAGGGCTTCAGGCACGGGCCATAGCGTTTTCAGTACCAGCAGCGATGCCGGGTGGCCGTTCTCCTGCACTCTTTTGACCGCCACCTTGGCTGCGCGGGCGGTGACCCCGTAAGCGATCACCAATGTATCCGCGCCGGGCACGAGGTATTCGTCGAAATAGGTGAACTGGGACACGGCTCCGGTAAGCTTGGCGTTCAAGCGCTCCTGCATCATGGCGATCTCTTCGGGATCGGTGGTGATATAGCCACTGGTTCCATGGGTGGAGGATGTCTGGCGCACCAGACGGTCGCCGCCGATGGGCAGAAAATCGGGCACCTTGTGATCTTTACTGATGCCAAAAGGTAAAAACGGCGCCGCCGAATCCGCTCTTCGGCGTTCAACAATGGGCGCAAGCGACAATCCTTCGATGGAGAAGGTCTCACGCGTCATGGAGATCTCTTTATTGGCGGCGACAAACACCGGGCAGCGGTATTTCTCGGCCAAATTGAAGGCCTGCACGGTGAGTTCGTAACAATCCTTCACATCCGTCGGGGCCAGCACGATCACCGGCAATCCGCCGCTGTTGCCCCATTGCAAAAACTGAATATCGCCGTCCGCCCCCTTGGTGGCCGAACCGGTGGAGGGCCCCAATCGCTGAACATCCACAATGACAATGGGAATCTCGCTGCCGATGGCAAAGGAGATCTGCTCACTGTAAAGGCTGATGCCCGGACCTGATGTGGCTGTCATGGTTTTCATGCCCGACATGGCCGCGCCCAGGCAAAATCCGATGGAGGCGATCTCGTCTTCTCCCTGAAGGCAGATCCCCCCTTGGGGCGGCAGCAGGCTGAGCATGGTATTGTATATTGTTGTGGCCGGGGTGATCGGATAGCCGGCGAAAAAGTTGCAGCCGGCCGCCAGGGCGCCCCATCCGATGGCCTCGTTGCCTTCCATTAGTGTTAATTCCATTTTTGATCCTCTGTCTGATTAGAAGTGGTTTTAAAACCACTTCCATGGGTGTATTTGATCAGCATCAGCACTGGCGCCTAAATCTCAAATTTGATGCCTTGGGCCAAAGGCAGGGTTTTGCCGAAATTGATGGTGTTGGTTTGACGGCGCATATACGCTTTCCACGCATCGGAACCGGACTCGCGCCCGCCGCCGGTCTCTTTTTCGCCGCCGAAAGCCCCTCCGATTTCCGCTCCTGAAGTGCCGATATTCACGTTGGCCAGACCGCAGTCCGATCCCCGGGCGGATAAAAAATATTCCGCCTGGCTCAGATCCCGGGTGAATACAGCCGAAGAGAGGCCTTGGGGGACATCGTTCTGTAACGCCACGGCTTCTTTCAACTCTCCGGAATAGCGGATCAAATACAAAATCGGGGCGAAAGTCTCCTCCTGAACAATGTCATATTCATTCTTGACTTCCACCAGGGCCGGGGTCACGTAGCAACCGCTCTCGTACCCCTCACCGTCCAGCACCTGCCCGCCCTGAACAATGGTTCCGCCTTGGGCCCTGGCCTTTTCCAATGCGGCCACAAAATCGCCCACCGCGTTTTTGTTAATGAGCGGCCCCACGTGGCTGGCCGGATCAAGGGGCGTTGCGATTTTGAGTTTTTTATAGGCTTTTGACAGCGACGTCACCACCCGGTCATATATCGATTCATGAATGATCAACCGCCGGGTGGTGGTGCATCGCTGACCGGCCGTACCCACCGCGCCAAAGACAATGGCGGGAATGGCCATCTCCAGATTGGCGTTCTCGGTCAGAATGATGGCGTTGTTGCCGCCAAGTTCCATGATATATTTTCCCAGACGTCCGGCAACCACGGAAGCAGCCCTTTTGCCGACATTGGTGGAACCGGTTAAAGAGATCAGCGGAATGCGCGGATCAGTCAGCATTCGCTCCCCGACCACGGAACCGGCGCCCATGATCAGATTGAACAAGCCTTCGGGAAGACCGTTTTCCCGAATCACATCGGATATGATGTTGTGCACGGCAAGAGCTGTCAAAGGGGTCGCTGAAGCGGGTTTCCAAATCACCACATCGCCGCACACAGCGGCGATCAAAGCATTCCAGGACCAGACCGCCACAGGGAAGTTGAATGCGGTGATCACCCCCACAGGTCCGAGCGGATGATACTGGTCGTACATCCGGTGCTCCGGGCGTTCGGAATGCATGGTGAAACCATACAACTGGCGCGACAACCCAACGGCAAAGTCCGCAATATCGATCATCTCCTGAACTTCGCCCAGACCTTCCTGAAGGGATTTTCCCATTTCAAGGGTCACCAAATGACCTAACGGCTCTTTATATTCCCGGAGTTTCAGGCCGATCTGACGAACGATTTCACCCCGTTTGGGCGCAGAAACCAGCCGCCAATCCTTGAACGCCGCCTGGGCGCAAAGCATCATCCGCTCATAGTCCTCTTCGGAAGCCTTGAAAACAGAAGCAAGGGCGTCTCCGGTAATGGGAGAATAACTGACGATTTCCCCTTGATCTTTGGTCTGTCCCCAATCAAGTCCTGTTGTACATCCCATATTCTTTTTTTGAATCTTCAGGCTCGATAAAATTTCTGATTGTTTCATCATTTATTCCTTTATTCCTTTCATATGTGTCATTCAGATTTTGATCTGTTTTTGATTAAAAAAACAAACAAAGCTGAACGAGTAAAATTCGAATAACCAAAACGTTTTTCGATAGTAAAACCTCCTTTGACAAGTCCAAACAGCAGAAAAGTTTCAGCCGCCATGAAGCTGGACGCTGAAGCCTGCTTCAGTCAGTTGATCCCTGCGGCGACGAACGATTTTCATATCAGACTTCAGGGAAGTATTCAACGCATATACTCTGTTCAGCGCCGCATACTTTCCGACCCCCAGATGATGGTATGGCAACAGATCAATTTGTCCACGCCATGGTAGTTCCTTGATGAAGGCCATGGTTGCCTGCCAGGCGTTTCCACGGTCATTAACGCCCGGTATCATCGGCATACGGATGATGACGTCATGGCAGGTGACCAGTTTTTTTAAATTATCCAGTATTCTTTTATTAGAAACCCCGGTGAACGCTTTGTGTGAGGCGTTTTCCACAACTTTCAAATCGTAAAGAAACAAATCAACCAAGTGCAAAAGCTTTTTGATTGTGTTCCAACTCGTCAGGCCTGCGGTTTCCACGACAGTGTGAAGATTGTTGCGCCTGCAAGCCTCAAGGCAGGCTTCTAAAAAAACCGGCTGGCGCAAAGGCTCTCCGCCGGAGAAAGTGACGCCGCCTCCGGACTGCCGGTAAAAATCCCGGTCCTTTAGAACTTCCGCGATCACCTCACCTTCAGTCATTGTCCGGCCGACCAAACGCAAAACCTCTGCATAGCATTGCGCAACACATTTTCCGCAGAAATTGCATAGGGTCCGATCTATTTGTCGGAAACCACGGCCATCAAGCGCAATGGCATTCTGCTCGCAACAATCCACACAGGCATTGCACATCAGACATTTATTCATAAAAAAAACAAACTCAGGGGATGGGGATTGACTTTCCGGGTTGGCGCACCACTGGCATTGCAGCGGGCATCCTTTGAAAAAAACGGTTGTCCGAATGCCCGGTCCGTCATGCAGCGCATAACGCATGATATCGGATACAATACCTTGAACCGTCATCATTCCACATCCAGGTCTTATTAAATACTTTATGAAGCCCCAAATAACACGATTACCATTGCTGCTCAGTTCGCTGGATAATTTCATCCTGAACTTCTTTGGTAAGTTCATTAAAAAAAGCGCTATAGCCTGCCACACGGACAATCAAACTTTTGTGGGCGTCGGGATTGCGCTGCGCTTCCAGCAATGTCTCGGCATCGATCACATTGAATTGAATGTGATGTCCGCCGCCGGCAAAATAAGTTTTGATGAGTGCGCCCATTTTTTCTAGATCAGCATCGGTTTTCAGGCATTGCGGGCTTATTTTCTGATTGAACAGCGTTCCGTTCAACACCTTGAGATGGTCTATCCGCGCCACCGACCCAATGGTCGCGGTCGGGCCCTTGCAGTCTGCCCCCTGGCTCGGTGAAATGCCATCCGATAAAACCTGACGGCATTTACGCCCGTTGGGTGTGGCACCGCACATTTTTCCGAATATGGTATGCATGGCCACGG
>JBFFHG010000046.1:0-10138 GCA_041557055.1 Desulfosarcinaceae bacterium | reverse complement strand
GAGGGTCAGGATCAGGTTCAAAGGCGCGTTGGGCACGGGCTGGCCGCCGGCGCGCATCAGGGCCTGGCCGGTGATTTCAACATCCTCGATGCCGGCGGTGACTGGCGGAGTGACGGCGGTGATGGCGCCGTTGTATTCGGTCTCCTTGATCCGGGCTGTCCGGGTGGTGGTCAGGCCGCGTATGATCAGTTCATCGTCCCGGCCGCAGTGGTGGTGGATGCTGTCGATTCCAAGATGCACGCTGAGGTTGTCCGGGGCGTTGGCAGGCACCGGGATCTGCGCGGCGGCCGACTCAAAGCGGGATCCGGCCGGGATGCGGGCCACGGTCAGGCCGTTGGAGAGGGTGACCACCCGGGCGCCCAGGACCTGGCGAAAGTCCAGGGTGGAGAGGATGTTCTCATCTTCGTCCATCAGGGTGAAGGCGATTTCGTCCGAGTCCTGTTGGCCGCGCTTGCGGGCGGTGATGATCTCGATTTCGGCCTGGCCGCTGTTTTCCAGGGAGAACCACACTTTGCCGGTGCCGCCGCGGATCATCTCTTCATTGTAGATCTGCAGGGTCAGCATGCCCTCGCCCACCAGGATCTGGCCGCTGCGCACGATGCGGGCGGTTTCACTGCTATCGGGCTGCAGGGTGATGGTGGTGACCAGGGGTTCGGCATCCTCCAGCTCGGCGTAGCCGGCCACGATCACGGGCACGTCCAGGCTCTGGCCGGCGGTCAGGCTGAAGGTGTCGCCGGGGTGGTCGATGTCCATGACCCGGGCGCTGAGCCGCAGGTTGTCCAGGTTGCGGCCCGAGTGGTTGGTCACGGTGTAGGTCAGTTTGTTCATGATGCCGCGCAGCAGTCGGCTGTCGGCTGTCAATTGGGCCTCGACCCGGGGCAGCACGATGGTGCGGGCCGGGCTCTCCACCCCATTGGGGTCCACGGCGATGACGCTGTACTCGCGCATGTCGCCGGCATAGCCGGTGTCGGTCATGGACAGGTCGGCGCAGGGGCTGGTGTTGATCCTGACGCTCTGGCCGACAGGGCCCATGAAGAGATTGAATCCGGCCAGACTGCCGCCGGGATGGGTCCAGGAGAGCAGGGGCTGGTCTTCATCCACCTGGTCCACGCTGATGGTGGCTGCCGGCAGCAGGTCGAAATTGAGATAAACAGAGTTGGAGGGGGCGGATTCATTGCCGGCGGCGTCCACGGCGGTGACCACGTAGGTGTGGTCCGTGGGCGAGGGTTTGCGGTCCAGGGCCTTGTTCTGGTTGAAATCGCAATCCAGGGGCGTGAGTCCTTCCAGGGAGATGATCTCCATGACATCGTCCCGGTAGAGTCTGAAGGTGAGGGTTTCCGGGGCGGTGATGTCCCACTGGGCCTCGATGCCCGGCGGGATGAGCTGCAAGGCCAGGTTGAGGGGCGCCGCAGGCGCCTGGGCGTCGGCCTCCACGCTGACCGCCGCGCTGAGACCGCTTTCGGCTTCCTGGCTGTTTTCATTGCGCAGGCTGGTGACGGCATAGGTATAGGTGCCGTCCAGGTCGGTGGCGTCCAGAAAGGTGAGGCCGCCGTCGATGCGGGCAAAGAAGGTGAGTTGGGATTCATTGGGCCCCTGGCGGTGGAGCTGATAGGCGACGGCCTGATCCACGGCGTCCCAGGAGAGGTCGATCCGCCCGCCGGGCAGGGCTTTGGCGGTGAGCCCGGTGGGGGGTGCCAGGGGCGGCAGCTCACCCTGATAGATCTGAAAACGGTTGTCCGCCAGGATGCGGTCGCTGATATTGCCCAGGCTGTCCCGGGACTGATGGGCGAACTGCAGGGTTTCCACTTCGGTCTGGCCGGCGTCGGCGGGCAGTTCAAAGCTGCCCTGCCAGGTCTGGGCGTCGCCGGACGCGGCCGGGATTTCAACCAGGTTGGCGATGGTGACGGCGCTGCGGCCGGGCCCGGAGAGCAGGTAATCCAGGCTGGGGCCGGTTCCGGCGGCCGCGGGTTCGTTCAGGCCGATGGTGACGGTGATGGTCACCGGGGCCTGGGCGTCGTTCCGGATGGGGGTGGCCGGGGTGGTCACCATGCGCCGGATGGCGGGTCCGTCGGTGTCCAGCAGAAGGCTCAACCCGCTGTCGATCTCGGTGCCGCGGTTGCCGGCGCGGTCACGGCCGGAAAAGACGGCGTAGGCGGTGCCGCCGGGGGTGGTCTCCTGGATGGTGAAGGCGCCGGTGTAGCTCTGGTCGCCGGTCCGGGCCAGGGTGACGTTGATGGGCATGCCGCCCTGGGGGGTGATGCTCAAAAACGGCAGGGC
This sequence comes from Desulfosarcinaceae bacterium, assembly GCA_041557055.1. Classification (GTDB taxonomy): domain Bacteria; phylum Desulfobacterota; class Desulfobacteria; order Desulfobacterales; family Desulfosarcinaceae; genus JARRKU01. The sequence continues at coordinate 7,861 of JBFFHG010000046.1, read as the reverse complement.
CATGAGGGGCTCTGAAACGGTAAGGGTCAGATCCACCGGGCCGGGGGCCATGGCGCCGGTGACAGGGTCCACATTGCCCTGGGGCGCGTAGGTGATGGCGGTCACCCGGGGGGCGGTGCTGTCGGAGACGGCCGAGACCATATCGCCGGGCGCGCTTTCATTGGCGGCGGCGTCCACGCTGGTCATGCGGTAGTGGTAGAGGCCGTCTTCCGGGGGCAGGTCCCGGTAGCCGGTGGCGTCAAAGGGCTGGTCGTTGACTTTGAGGGCCGCGCTGATCTGGCTGAATTCGGTTTGGGAGCGATAGACGTTGTAACCGCTGACCAGCTTGCCGGTGGGGACCAGCCAGGTGAGGCGGATGGTGCCGCCTTCAATGGCCTGGGCCGCGAGCTGCCGGGGGGGCTGGGGCTGGGTGGTGTCCACGGTGACCGTGACCACCGCGCTCTGGGGTCCGGCGCCGGCCCGGTTCGTGGCAACGGCGCTGATCTGGTTGGCCCCCTCGTTCAGAGTGAGCGGCGCGCTGAATTGCCCCTGGGCGTCGACGCTCACCGGTCCGGCCGCGGCCTGGCCTTCCAGATAGACCACCACCTGACTGCCTTTTTCAGCCTGACCCATGACGTTCAGCCCGGTCTGGTTGGTGAGCAGGCCGTCAACGGGCTGCAAGATGGTCGGCGCGGCGGGCGGTTCAAGGGTGACATTGAGGGTATAGGCCATTGAGGCGGCATTATCCAGGGTATCCACAGCCCTCAGTTCCAGGGTATGGGGGCCGTCGGCGAATTCCAGGACGTTGAGGCTTTGGCTGTAAGGCGCGTTGTAATCGATATTGAGCAGGCTGCCGTCCAGTTTGAATTCAATGCGGCTGACGCCGGCCGGATCGGCAGCCGAAAGGGTCACCACGGCCGGCCGGGTGACGGTGTGGCCGTCGGTCAGGGGTTGGCCGTCGATCTGCACGGCCGAGATTTCAGGGCCCTCTTCGTCAGGGGCCGGTTCGGCCGCCACGGTGGTCACATCCGGACGGCGGCCGTCGGAGCGGTTCACGGCGGCCACGGCAAAATGGTAGGTCTGGTGGTTGGTCAGACCGGCGACTTTGGCGGTGGCGCCGGTGGCGGTCAGCGCGGGCGTCAGGCCTTCAACACTGGTAAAGGGGCCGGCGGCCGAGCAGTAGACAGCGTAATGTTTGAGGTTGGCCAGAGGCGCCACAGGGTTCCAGCTCAACTGAACGTAGCCGCTGAAAGCTTGGGCGGCCAGGCCGGCGGGGTTGTCCAGCCAGGTGTAGCCGGTGGCTGAGACGCCGCCGCTCTGGTTGCCGTTGGTATCCGCGGCCACGATCCTGAAGAGGTAGGCGCCCGCGGCGGCCAGACCGGTGCGTTCATAGGTGGTCTGGGTCTTGGGGAGTTGCTCAGGGGTGGCGGCGTTGTCAAAATAGACGTTGTAGCCGGACAGGTCGCCCTGGGTGTCGGTTGAGGGCTGCCAGGCAAAGACCAGGCGGTCGGCAAAGGATTGGATGCTGAGGCCGGTGACATCTTCCGGGGCCTGGGTGTCGGTTGGCGTGGCGGACACGGCGGTGACCGCCGGATCGAAATTGCCCATGCGGTCCACGGCCACCACGGCAAACCAGTAAGGCGTGCCGCTGGTGAGGTTCGGCACGGTGTGGGTGAAGGTGCCGGCGGTCTGTTCGGCCACGGCGGTCAGGCCTGAGATCTGGCTGAAGGCGCTGGTTTGGCAATAGACCCGGTAGGACTGGATGTCGCCGTGGGCGGCTTCGTTGTACCCGCTCCAGTTCAGAGCCACCGAGGTGCCGTTGCCGTTGCCGTCGGCGCTGAGGGCCACCGGGGGCGGTGCGATGTCATCAAACACGATGGCGACCTGGGTCTCGGGGCTGAGATTGCCGGCCCGGTCGCGGGCTGTGAAGCTGAACAGATTGTCGCCGCTGGTCAGGGTGACGCTGTGCTGCCAGTAGGTGGATGCGGTGGGGTCGATGATCTGCTGGCCGTCCAGCAGGATGGCGCTGTAGGCCTCTTTTTGCCCCCGGATGTTCTGGGTGACGGTATGGGTGGGGGTGGTCACCGGATCGATGACGGGCTTGGGCGGCGCGGTTGTGTCCACGGTAAAGACCGAGGCCAGGGACAGGGAGGCGTTGCCCAGGTTGTCCACCAGGCGCGTCTCCAGGGTGTAGGTGTCGTCGGTCAGGGCGGCGGCGGGGGTGAAGATCAACTGGCCGGGGTTGTCCGACCAGTTGCCGGCCACCGCGACAAGAGCGCCGTTTTTCAGGGTATGGGTGGCGGCTGTCATATCAATGCCGCTGCCGGCTTCGGTGTAGGCAACGGTCACAGTGGCGGGGATGGTGTTCTGGAAACTGTCGGCCGGGGGGTTGACCGCGCCGATGACCGGCGCCACGGAGTCCACGTAGATATCCACATAGACCGGCGCGCTGATGTTGCCGGCGGCGTCCCGGCAGGTGATTTGCAGGGTGTTGTCGCCCTGGGCCAGGGTGATATTGGTGGACCAGGGGCCGCTGCCCACGGCCACCCGCTGGGAATTGTCCACCAGCACGGCGGTGTTGTCCTCCCGGGCGCCGGTGAGGGTGATGGCGGCCTTGTTGCTGCGATTGGCCGCGGGCCGGGGCTGGATGGTGCCGGAGGTCACGCTGCCGCCGGTGATCACGGGCGCGGAGGGCACCAGGTTGTCCACGGTGAAACCGAAGTTGTAGGCCTGGCTGTTGCCGGCGGTGTCGTAAGCGGTCAGCGCCACCTGATAGACGCCCTGGGCCAGGGGGACCGTGGCGGGTGTAAAGGTGAACTGGGAACCGGATACGGTCACGGCGCCGTTCACAGGCTGGCCGCCGTCCACGGTCACGGTAATGGTGGCGGCTGTGGCGCCGGTGTCCACCGCGCCGCCGAAGCGGTCGGCGGTATAGATGAGGATCTGGTTGACGGTTTGCAGAAAAGCGCCGTCAGTGGGCGCGGTGCCGGTCATTTCCGGGGCGCTGGTGTCCGGGATAATGCCCAGGTCGGCGCTGCGGCTGTTGTTGGTTTCGTCGTTTTCCGTTACGGCGTTGTAATGATCGGCGGTCACCTCGAGCGCCAGGGGGCCCACCTGGGCGGTCCAGTTGTGGGTGATCTCAAGGGTCTGGCCCTGGGCCAGGTCATTGGATACGCCGTGGGTGCTGACGCCGCCGCCGTTGAAACGGAAGCCGACGCTGATACTGTCTGTCAGGGCGCCGGGGCCGTTGTTGCGCAGGGTGGCGGTGAAGGTGACGGCCTGGCCGGCCACGATGTCAGCGGCCGGGGTCCAGGTCAGATTGCTGATCTCCAGATCGGGCTGGGGGTCGGCGGTGGTGAAGTGCCACACGGGTCCGGCGGTTTCAGCGCCGTGGTTGTCGCGGCTGATGACCTGCCAGTAATAAGTGACGGCCGGCTGGATGGGGGTGACCACATGGGCGGGGGTGGTCAGGTTCTGGGCCGCCGGGGTGAGGGCGCCGCTGTCTACGCCCCACAGCAGATCGAAAGTCAGGGTGTCGGACGGGTTGGGGTCAACGGCTGCCCAGGTCAGGGTGACGGCCTGGTCGGGATGGGGCACCTGGGTTGCGTCAGGGGCCGGGACAGGATCGGTGGGCGAAAGGGGCGGGTCATTGACCGGCACGCCGCTGACGCAGTCGCTGGGGGCCGTGCGCCAGGGCGCGACCGTGACATTGCCGTAGACGGCGTCGCCGCCCTGCCCCGGACCGTCCACATGGTTCCACCAGTTGTTGATGGCTGAAACCGCCACGCTGGCGGTGTTGTAGACCCCGTAATCCAGGTTGTTGATGAAGTTGTTGCCGCTGATGATTGGCTGGGCGCTGTTGACGGCGTAAACGCCGTAGCGGTTGTCCTTGATGTTGTTGCATTCAATAACCGCGTTGTCGGCTCCGGCGCCGTTGGCGTAGATCGCGGCGTGGCTGCTGTTGCGGATCAGGCTGTAACGGAGCGTGGGGGCTGCGTTATAAAAATAGAGCGCGCCGTTGTTGCCGTAGCCGGCGTATGCCACGGTGCAGTATTCCAGAACCGTGCCGCCGTCGTCGCTGGTGTTGTTGAAACGGATGCCGGACCAGTCCCCGGCGGCCGGGACGGCCTCATTGGAGGTGAACACGATGGGCTGGGCCGCCGTGCCCGTGGCGGCCAGGGCGCCGGGATCGCCGGAGCCGCCGCCCACATAGATCCAGTAACGGCCGTTGACCCGCACTTCCACCCCCGGATCGATGGTCAGGGTGGTGATCCCGTCCGCGCCGTCCGCGCCCTGCACGGTGATGGCGCCCAACAGGCAGTACTTGATCAGGGGGGGCCAGACCGCGTCACGGCTGATGGCGCCGCCTTGGACTTGCAGGGCGTCTTCGGCCCCCACGTTGTTCAACGTGTTTTGATTGACCAGCCGCCCGACCCAGTCCGCGGGTATGCGGATGGGATAATCGGCGTTGCAGTTGATGGTGTTGCCCGAGATCTGCGCCAGGCTGCCGCTGGAAAAGTAAAGGCCGTTGACGGTGTTGCCGGTCAGGCTGCCGCCGGTGGGGCTGTTGTAGTACACATCGTAGTCGCCGTTGCCGCTGAAGGTGTTGCCTGAAACGGTCGGCCCGCTGCTGCTGATGTCAAGCCCGTTGCCGCTGTTGTTGCGGATGGTGGAATTTTCAATGGTGGGGGATGCATCGGTAAAATAGAGCGCGCCGTTGTTGTTGTAACCGGCGTATTCCACGGTGCAGTATTCCAGAACCGTGCCGCCGTCGTCGCTGGTGTTGTTGAAACGGATGCCGTACCAGTCCCCGGCGGCCGGGGCGGCCTGGTTGGAGGTGAACACGATGGGCTGGGCCGCCGTGCCCGTGGCGGCCAGGGCGCCGGGATCGCCGGAGCCGCCGCCCACATAGATCCAGTAACGGCCGTTGACCCGCACTTCCACCCCCGGATCGATGGTCAGGGTGGTGATGCCGTCGGCGCCGTCCGCGCCCTGCACGGTGATGGCGCTGGTGACGATATAGGGGCTGCCGGCCAGATCCCAGGTGGTGTCCACGGCAATGACGCCGCCGACGGTCGTGTCGGCCCATGCTGTCTGTGACCAAAAAAGCAGAATGATCAGGGCGCCCCAAATTGTTCTTGGCAGGCATCGGCCCAGGTGTTTGACAGACCTCACAAATCCACTCCGGTTCTCAGGGTTCTCAATAAAATGATTGTTGCGCTGAACGGCCATGGGTTCCTCTCGGCATGATCTTCAGGTAGACGTCTCTAATTATTCTGAGTGCAGCTTTGGCAGCCGCCGGTGGTGACCTTGCGTTCTTCTTTGGAACGCCGCGCCAATTGCGTTTGCTGTATATGGTTCGCATGTGCCTGCAGCCCGCCCTCCAGGAAAAACACGCTCTGAATCCCGGCCTGATCGAGCCGGCGCTGGATGCGATCGTTTTCTTTGCCGGTGGTTGTAAAGACGAGCAACCGCGCAAAAGGGTCGGAACGTTCCGCCCTGATCATCTTTTTCAGCGCCTCAATTTCCTTTTGAGCCCCCGGAAGCTTTATCTGCCGCGCAGCGGGCATCAGGCTGCCGTCCCGGGCGTCAACCGCATGGGAAGCATCGATCAGCACCAGGGGGGCATATCTCTTTTCAAGATCAAAAAGCCGGGGGGAGACGCGGTTCATTTGATGCATGGCAAAGGGATCACCGGTCAACGGCCCGCCCTTTTGCTTCCAGGCCGTGAGGCCGCCGGCCAGGATGGCGGCATTGAACCCGCCGCGGTTCAGGGTCCGGCAGGTTTGGGCCAGGGCGCTGACGCCAAAGCCTTCATTGACCAGCACCACGGGTTTGGTTTTGAGATAGGCCTTGGTTCTGATGGCGTGCAGGGGGATGTTGAGCGCGCCGGGAATGCGGTACTGTTCATAGGCCGCCTGTGTCCGCACATCGATCAAAAATATCTTTTTCTCTTTGAGTCCGGAGGTGACGGCCGCAGGGGTGGTTGCCAGGGCCGGGTCCCAGGGCCGGGGAACCGCTTCAGGGGTTGCCGGTGAAGTGCCGCCGGCCGCCTGAACGGTTTGCCCCCTGGCGCTGACGGCCGCTATCACTGCCATTGTCATAAAAAGTAGTTTCAGTTTCATTTTTCTCTTTGCTGCATGCTTCTCTCCTGCCGGGCGGAGCGCATGGCTTGTTGGTCAACCCTGTCGCCGCAAAAGAGGGTTACTCTGCATTGACTTCAACGCCGGCGGTCTGGTCGGCCGCCACCTGGGTGTCGGCGGTCCAGTATTGCAGGCCGTCGGCGTCCACCCTGAAGCGGTAATCCCCTTCGGGCAGGATGAAGGCGGCCCAGCCGTCGGCGTCGGTCACCTGGTAGCGCCCCAGATAGGTGCCGGCAATGTCGAACAGATAGACCCGCAAACCCGGGGCCCCTGCGCCGTGGCGCAGGACGTGCAGATCCACGGCCCCCTGGGGTATCCGCACGTCCGTATCCTGGTTGCGGAACTCCGGGGACCAGTATTGATTTCCCAAATAATCGGCGCGTATTTTGTACTCCTGGTCGGGAAGCGGGAAAACGGCCCGGCCGTTTTCGTCCGTGGTGCGGTAGATTCCCAAATAGGCGTCGGCCGGTGAAAACAGATTGAGGCGCTGACCGCCAAGCGGTTCGGTGCTGCCCAGGTAGAGGCCCGACAAGGTGACGGTGAGGTCCTGGTGGGGAATCTGAACGGCGGCTTCCAATGTCGAGGGGAGCGTTACCGGATGGGACCAATATTGGGCCCCCAGATAATCGACCCGGAATTGAAAGGCGCCGTCCGCAAGATCGAAAAACACCAGTCCCTGCTCGTTGGTGGCGCCGCAAAGGCCCAGGTAGGCGCCGCTGCTGTTGAACACATAGCAGCGCACGCCGGCCATGGGCGTGGCGGCGTCCTGCCCCACGCTGAGGGTGAACGAGCCGCCGCCCACCGAGACCACCACCGGATTGACCTGATCGGCGGTGATGACCTGAACGCCGCTCCAGTATTGATTGCCCTGGTAATCGGCCCGGAACTGGTAATTTTCGGCAGGCACGCGGAACCCTGCCAGACCGTCGGTATCCGTGGGGGCCTGGATTCCCAGGTAGGCGCCGGTTTCGGAGAAGAGATGGACCGGGATGTCCTCCCGGGGCAGGCCGGCCCCGGTGACCGTTACCTGGGCATCCGCCAGGGGAATGGTGACGGCCGTGTTCTGGCTGTTGAAGGTTCCGGACCAATACTGCCGGCCCAGGTGGTCGGCGCGCACTGTGTAATCCTGCTGGGGAAGGCTGAAAACCGCCTGCCCGGCACCGTCGGTGTCGCAATATTGCCCCAGGTAGGCGCCGGTGGCGGTGAACAGGTACACCCGAACGGCGGGCAAGGGGCTGTCCCCGCCCTGGAAGCGGCCCTGCACGGTGACGGTGATTTGGCTGTGGGGCACCGGCAGGGTAAAGTCAGTGTCGCCGGTCACCTCGATCTCCGGGGTCCAGATGCTGTACCCCAGATAATCGACCCGCAGTTTATATGCGCCCTCGGGAAGGTCAAAGGCCGCAATCCCGTTTTGATCCGTGGGCTGGGTAAGACCGAGATAGGCATCGCCGGTATTGAACAGGTAGACCTTCAGTCCGGCCAGGGGGGCGGCGGCCTCGTCCGCCACGGTCAATTGGAGGCGTCCGCCGCCGGTGTCAATGTCAATGTCCGCCGGGCCTGTATCAGGCACGGTAAGGATATCGCTCCAGTACGGGTTGCCGAGCAGGTCGGCCCGGAACATGATCTCAAGACCCATTGGCAGGCTGAACATGGCCGTTCCCTGGGTTCCGGTTTCCAGATAGCGTCCCAGATAGGCGCCCGATCCGCTGAAGAGATAGACGCGCGCCTGCTGAACCGGT
>JBFFHG010000045.1:0-10143 GCA_041557055.1 Desulfosarcinaceae bacterium | reverse complement strand
GTCACGCGACCGATATTTTTGATACCCCCCAGGATCACCAGGGCCGTGGCAATCATCAGTATGATGCCGGTAACATAGAAAGGCACGTGAAAAGTGGCTTCCAGCGCATCCGCAACCGAGTTGGACTGAACCATGTTGCCGATCCCGAAGGAGGCCACCACGGCAAAAATGGCAAAAAGGGTCCCCATCCATTTCCACCCCAGGCCGCGACTGATGTAGTACATGGGGCCGCCGCTCATGGTGCCCTCCTCGTCCACCACGCGGTATTTGACCGCCAGAACGGCTTCCGAATACTTGGTGGCCATGCCCACCAGTCCGGTGACCCACATCCAGAACAGGGCACCGGGCCCGCCGGTGGCAATGGCTGTTGCCACACCGGCGATGTTGCCGGTGCCGACCGTGGCCGACAGGGCCGTCATCAGCGCTTGAAAGTGCGTAATATCGCCGGGCTCAGCGGTCTTTTCCTTTCTTTTTACCAGCGCCAGATAGAGTGAATACCACAACTTCCTGAATTGCATACCGCGCAGGGCGATGGTCAGCCATAAACCGGTTCCGACCAGCAGAATCAGCATGGGCGGCCCCCACGCAAAAGCCCCAATTTTGGCCACCAGGGCCTCAAAAGATTTCAGTACATTCTCCATCATGTCCCCTCCTTGGCTTTCTTCTCTGTTCCGATTCAAATTTTAAATGACCACAACAATTTTTTTTTTACGCTCCTTTCTTTAAATATTGTATTGTTCAGCTCGGATTATGGTTGTTGGCCGCCGTGGAATCACGGACAGCCCGGCGTTCATCCGTGCAAAGAGTGGTCCAGCGCCTTGAAGGCGGTTTCCAGCATGATCTCGGCCAATGTGGGATGGGCATGGATCGTGGATGCAAGGTCTTGCACCGTGCCTCCCATCTTCAGCGCCAGGGCGCCTTCAGCGATCAGATCGGTGGCGTGGGGTCCCACGATATGGACCCCCAGAATCTTGCCGCTGCCCGCATCGGAAACGATTCTGGCCTCACCGGCGATGTCACCGGTCACCTGGGCTTTGCCCAGGGTGCGGAAGAGGACGCTGTCGACCCGGGTATTGTGCCCCGCCGCCCGGGCCTGGGATTCGGTCAAACCGACATTGGCAACTTCCGGCAGGGTGAAAATCGCCCCGGGCACCAGCGCATAGTCCATGCGGCCGTCGCCTCCCATGGCGTTTTGCGCCGCCACCTGGCCCTCGCTGGAAGCCACATGGGCCAGCATTACTTTTTCGGGCCCCAGGAGATCACCGATGGCGTAAACGTCGTTCACGTTGGTTTGAAGACGATCATCAGCCCCCACCCAGCCCCTGGCATCCAGCGCCACGCCGAGGTTTTCCAAACCAATGCCGTTGGAATTGGGCGCACGGCCGATACACACCAGCATCTGGTCAACGGTTTCACTGAGAGGCGCTCTATCTTTTTCAGAGGGGTTCTTCAATAAAGGAGAGGGACCGATAACAACCCGCAGACGCCCCTCCTCCTCCTGACAGGCCTCCACCGTGCGGTTGAGAATGACCTTGATCTTTCGTTTTTTCATCTCCCGCAGCAAAAGCGTGGAGCAGGCCTCATCCACCGAAGGCAACGGCAGCACGCGCGGCATCGCTTCAACAACGGTTACCCGCGCTCCCAGGCAGGAGAGCATAAAGGCGAACTCGCAGCCGATCACCCCGCCGCCCACGATGAGGATCGATCCGGGCACCGCCTGCAAACCCAGCGCGTGGTTGCTGGAGAGAATCCGCTGGGAATCGAAAGGAAAAGCGGGGATATCAAAGGGCCGCGTGCCGGTGGCCAGGATCAGTTTGTCCCAGGGCACTTCGATTTTCGGGCCGTCGGGTGGCCGGACACTGACCATGCCGTGCCCCTCGACAAAGCCGCTGCCTTTGATGCAGCGGATCTTGTGGTGTTCCAAAAGCTTCAAAATACCCTTGCGCTGGTTCTGCAGCAGCGCCTGTTTTCTGGCCATCAGGCGCTGCATATCAACCCCCACGGCACCCTCCACGGCGATGCCGTACTCCTGGGCGCGCTGAAAATCATGCAGCATTCCGGCGGTTCTGATCATTATTTTGGAAGGAATGCAGCCCCAGTTCAAGCAGGTGCCGCCCACATTGTCCTCCTCGATCACTGTTACCTCGGCCCCCAATTGGGCAGCCCGAACAGCAGCCACATAGCCTCCGGGGCCGGCTCCCAAAATTGCAATTCTGGTGCTCATAATGTTTGGTCTTTCCTGTTGTTTTCGTTGGTCGGTAAGAAGCCCGATAAGCACGCCTGCTGTGTGCGTTACAGCCTGCCTATGGTAAAAGGATATTTATTACATGAATTTATTATTTACAAGTTAAAAAATGTCTTATTTGATGTATTCATAAAATTTATGTGCTATTTTTTATTTATTTTTAGCTTTATGATAGATTCGTCACATATTTTCAATATATTGCTGTTTTAATCATTTTTTTAAAAATAATTTGACATATTCGTCTATTTCGTCTATATTATTAGTATGACTCTTACTATCGATAGACCCAACGACATCAAGATTGACGAAACCAGCATTGCCATCATCAAACACCTCCGGGATGGCCGAAAATCCTTTAAAGCGATCGCAGACGCCCTCAATGTGACGGAAAACACCATCCGCAGCCGGGTCAAACGTTTAATCGAAGCGGGGGTTGTGGAGATCACCAGCCTGGTGGACCCTGAAGCGTTGGGACGCCACAGCATGGTCATCATTGGCGTCAACCTGCGCACCACGGACATGTTTAGAAAGGGCGAGGAGTTCAGCAGGCTCAAAGGCGTGGTCTCGGTGAGTGTTGTGACAGGCCGCTACGATCTTATCCTGAGCGTGCTGTTCAAAGACGGTTACGGCCTGCAGGAGTTCTACACCGAGCAGGTCGCCACCATAGAGGACGTTCAATCCCTGGAAACCTTCGTAATCTACAAGGGCTATAACCTGAAGGTTCCCTATATTTTATAACCTCCAAAATCATAAAAAGAATTCCACAAATGCCAATACCTCCCAAATTCACCCCCCTGCACGATTGGCACACCGCCCAGGGGGCTAAAATGGCCGATTTCGGCGGTTACGACATGCCGCTGTGGTACTCTTCCGCCAAGAATGAACACCTTGCGGTGCTCACCCATGCAGGCATATTCGACACCAGCCACATGGCAGTGGTGACCGTATCGGGGCCGGATGCTTTCGATCTGCTGCAGCATTGCGTCACCAAGGACCTGAATAGCTGCGTGGGGATTAAAAAGACGCCTCTTTGCGACGGCCGTTGCGTATACGGCGCCCTGCTCAATGCCAATGGCCATGTCATCGACGACACCATTGTTTACCGCTTTGGCAAGCATGACTTCATGGCGGTGGTCAACGCCGGTATGGGCGCCGTGGTTGCCCGCCATCTTTCGGCGTGCCGTGGCGACCGGACGGCGGTCATCACCGATCTCAGCGACCGGTTGGGCAAAATCGATGTCCAGGGTCCCCTGGCGGCCCGGATTCTCTCCAAAGTGCTGGCCGATCCGGAAGCGGTTTTTGAAAAAATGGCCTACTTTTCATTCAAGGGCCGGTTAAATGGCGACGCATCCCCGGCCGGCGAGGTCAAACTCACCGACGGTACGCCGATTCTTCTCTCGCGCACGGGCTATACCGGTGAATTCGGGTTTGAAATCTTTACCGCCGCCCAGAGCGTGGCAGCGGTATGGCAGATGATCATGGCGGCAGGAAAGCCTCACGGGTTGGTTCCATGCGGCCTGGCTGCAAGGGATTCGTTACGCGCCGGCGCCGTGCTGCCGCTGTCGCATCAGGACATCGGCCCCTGGCCCTTCATCAACCACCCCTGGCCCTTTGCCCTGCCTTACGACGGCAACGGCGGCTTCAGCAAATCCTTTATCGGCAGCGATGCCTTGATGAATATCCAAACCCCTGAATTCACATATGCTTTTGTGGGAAATGACCTGCGCAAGGTCTCCACCGGCGACCCGGCCGTGGTGCTGGATGCTGCCGGAAACCAAATCGGCACGGTGCTCACCTGTGTTACCGAAATGGGGATCGACCGGCATGAAAGCCTTATCTACAGCGTCGCCAGCCTTGAAAAACCCCGGGGATTCGCCGCCAGGGGATTGTGCTGCGGATTTGTAAAAGTCAGCCGTGCCCTGTCGCCCGGTGAACAGATCGAACTGCGTGACAAACGGCGCAAGCTAAAGGTCGTCATCGCGGAGGATATCCGTCCGGCCCGCGGCGCCCGTCACCCCATCCGTACGATGTTAACCTAAGGGACTCAAAAACCAGCCACAAATAAAAAACAAAAGAGGCAGACCATGAAAGAACTCAACGAGATAAACGTACCCCCGGAATTGAAGTACACCGAAGACCACGAATGGGCCGGACTGGACGACGGCACGGTGACCATCGGTGTCACCGATTACGCCCAGGATCAGTTGGGTGACATTGTTTTTGCAGAGTTGCCCGAAGTGGGTGAAACATTTGAAAAGGGGCAGGTGTTCGGCACCCTGGAATCGGTCAAAGCCGTATCGGAACTTTTCATGCCCATCACCGGCGAAATTCTGGCGGCCAACGAGGCCCTTGGAGAGGAACCCGACCTGGTCAACCGCGAACCTTACGCTCAGGGGTGGATGATCAAGATCAAACCAAGCGACCCGGCCGAACTGGACACCCTCATGGACAGGGATGCCTATGTCATGCAACTGAAAGGATAACGCCATGCGCTACCTGCCCCACACCCCTGAAGACATCGGCGCCATGCTCAAGGTGATCGGAGCGGATCGAATCGAGGATCTGTTCGCCAGCATCCCCGCCGACTGCCGCCGCACCGCCGACCTGGATCTTCCCGGGCCATTCAGTGAATGGGAACTCAACGATCATATGACCCAACTGGCCCACGGCCAGGCCACGGCGCCACAGTACAAGGTGTTTCTGGGTGCCGGCAGCTACGACCATTTTATTCCCTCGGCCGTGCCCTACCTTCTGGGGCGCTCCGAATACAGCACGGCCTACACCCCCTACCAGCCCGAGATAAGCCAGGGCACCCTGCAGGCCATCTATGAATACCAGACCCTCACCACGCGTCTGCTTGGCATGGACGTCGCCAATGCGTCCATGTACGACGGCGCCTCCGCTCTGGCCGAAGCGCTGCTGATGGCCATCCGGGTCACACGGCGCAAAAAAGTGGCTGTTTCCCGGGCCATCCACCCCCACTACCGTCAGGTGGCGGCCACCTATCTGGCCCCCACGGGCTGTGAAATCGTGGAGCTCCCCTATGCAGCCGACGGCGGCACTGATTTGACGGCCCTTCCCGACTTGGCGGAACTGGCAGGGGTGGCGGTGCAGTCTCCCAATTTTTTCGGCATCATCGAGAAGATGGATAACATTTCCAAGACGATCCATTCAGATTCCAAAACCCTTTTCATCGCCGCTTTCAGCGAACCCCTGGCCTTCGGACTGCTCAAATCACCGGGCTCGGCAGGGGCCGACATCGCCTGCGGCGAGGGGCAGAGCCTGGGCGTTCCCCGCAATTACGGCGGACCGGGCCTTGGAATGTTCGCCGTCCGCGAAAAGTATGTGCGCAGCATGCCCGGACGTCTGGTGGGCCGGACCGTGGATCTGGACGGCAAGGAGGGCTTTGTGCTTACCCTGGCAACCCGCGAGCAGCACATCCGCCGCGAAAAAGCCACCTCCAACATTTGCTCCAACCAGGGACTGTGCGCCACCACCAGCGCCATCTACATGGCCTGTCTGGGGGGCACCGGTATCCGGCATCTGGCCCGCATCAACCGGGACAAAGCCGAATACCTCAAAGCGGCGCTGATCAAGGCCGGCTTCGCCCTGCCCTTTGCAAGACCCACTTTTAATGAGTTCGTGGTTAAGGCGCCGCCGGGATTCGCCCAAACCCACCGGCAACTCATTTCCAAAAAAATCGTGGCCGGCCTGGCGCTGGAGCCCTACTTTCCCGAGCTGGCAGACCACTACCTCATGTGCGCAACCGAAACCGCCCCCAAAAAGGATATGGACGCCCTGGTCAAGGAGGTGCAAGAATGTCTGAAACCATAGGCACAAAAGGCCTTATTTTTAACGAACCGCTGCTTTGGGAAAAGGGCGCCAAGGGGCGCACCGGCTTTTCGTTCCCCCGCCGTGACGTGCCGGCGGTCCCCCTGGAAGAGGATCTGGCGGGCCAGGGTCCTGATTTCCCCGATCTGAGCGAGGTGGAGGTGGTGCGCCATTTCACCCGCCTATCGCAATGGAATTTCGGCGTGGACTCGGGCATGTACCCCCTGGGCTCATGCACCATGAAGTACAACCCCAAAACCAATGAGCGTCAGGCCGCCCTCTCCGGCTTCAATGACGCGCACCCCCTTCTGCCGGCCGAACTCTCCCAGGGGGTTCTGCGGCTGATGTACGACCTGGAGCGCCATCTGGCCCAAGTCACCGGTTTGCCGGCGGTCACCCTGCAACCGGCGGCCGGCTCTCATGGCGAACTCACCGGCATGCTTATTTTCGACGCCCACCACCGCAGACAGGGCAGCAAACGCACCAAAATCCTGATCCCCGACACGGCTCACGGCACCAATCCGGCCAGCGCCGCCCTCTGCGGTTTCAAGGCAGTTGCGGTGGCGTCCAACGCCGACGGCGTTCTCTCTGCGCAGAGAGTGGCCCAACTCATGGATGAAGAGACCGCCGGCATCATGATCACCAACCCCAACACCCTGGGCCTTTTCGAAGAGAACATCCGCCAGGTGGCCGAGATCGTCCACAGCAAAGGCGGCCTGGTCTATGGAGACGGCGCCAACATGAACGCTGTCATGGGGATCGTGGACATGCAGGCCGTGGGGGTTGACATCCTCCATCTCAACCTGCACAAGACCTTTTCCACCCCTCACGGCGGCGGCGGACCGGGGGCGGGACCGGTATGCGTCACTGAAAAACTGGCCCCCTATTTGCCGGTGCCCCGGGTGGTCAAAGAGGGCGACCGCTATGCCTTATCAGAAGATTTTCCCCTTTCGGTCGGCCGGATGCACGCTTTTTACGGCAATTTCGGCGTTCTGGTCCGGGCCTACAGTTATCTGCTCAGCCTGGGTCCCGATCTGAAACGGGTCAGTCAACTGGCTGTGCTCAATGCCAACTATATCAAAGAGAGTCTCAAAGACGTGCTGCATCTGCCTTATGACCGTCCCTGCATGCACGAGTGCGTCTTCAGCGACAAATTCCAGAAACTTCACAAAATCACGACACTGGACATGGCCAAACGCCTCATGGATTATGGTTTTCATCCCCCCACAATCTATTTTCCACTGGTGGTCGAAGGCGCGATAATGGTGGAGCCGACCGAAACCGAATCCAAGGAAACCATCGATCAGTTCATCACGGCCCTGCGTGAAATCACCCAAGAGGCCCATACCCATCCGGATCGCCTGCACCAAGCCCCCCGCAACACCAAGGTGCGGCGCCTTGACGAAACCGCAGCGGCTCGAAAACCCTGCCTCTCCGGATAGTCTGGGAGAGGTTGACGGATACCGGGGCAGAGAGGCCTCACCCCCCTCTCTGTTCCCGGTTGGTCATTCTCATCTAACGCTCCCCTCCCAAATGTACGCGGCAGTGTGCATTGCCAGTCAACAGGATGAAAATCAACACCTGCGCGAACGCTTGGAGCACCATTGATTCCCGGCAGCGCCGGGAATTTTTCGGATATGCGTTGATCCCCTTGACACCTTCCATTGCCTGCCCTATCCTGCGCGCCTGCAACTCGCACCATATGAACCAAGGGGTTGCGTGCGCAGCGACGTGATGAGATGTGAGCCGCCCCTGCCTAACGAACTGTGTTTTTGGGATATTTATGGATATACACCAACTGCTTGAATCCGTGGCCTCAGCCCCCCAATGGCCTGATCGGCCGTTTCTGTCCGAAGGTCTGACGTTCGCTCAGGTATACGACCAGGCCGCCGCCATTTCCGGCGCGCTTAAGCAGGCCGGCGGACAGCAGACGCCGGTTTGTCTCTGTGTCGAAAACAGGGCTTACATGGCCGCCGCCATGCTGGCCTCCCTCAACGGCGCCCCGCCCCTGCTTTTTCCCTATGCCTGTACGGCTCAAACATTGATGGCGGCGCGACAAAATATCCGCTATTCCCATGCAATGGTTGAAAAAGCGTATCCCTTGCCGTCCGAAGTCAAGTGCATTCCCATACCTGAACCAATGGACGCAAGTGGCGTTGAAAACCGGTACAATGCAATGGATCCGGATGGCGTATGGGTCTATTTGTTTACCGGCGGTTCCACCGGATCACCCAAAATCTGGTCCAAATCGCCTCGTAATTTACTGATGGAGGCGGCCAATCTGGCCAAGGCCTTCAATATTCGCAACACCGATATTATATTGGCCACCGTTGCGCCCAACCATATCTACGGATTGCTTTATGCCGTGCTGTTGCCTTTGGTTTCCGGGGCTGCCGTGAGCGTGCGCACGCCCTCCTTCCCCAATGAAATCACCCAGGCGCTGGATGAGACCAACGCCACTGTTTTTATCAGCATTCCAGCTCACTACCGAGCGCTGCATGAAGTTGCCGTCCCCCCGCACCATATTCATACGGCCTTCTCCTCAGCCGGTGCTCTGCCTGAAGAAGATGACCGGAATTTTTATGGATCAACCGGTATTGCCGTCACTGAAATCTACGGTTCAACGGAAACCGGGGGCATCGCCTTCCGCCGCCGCAACTCCGGCCAGCCCATGCTCCGGCCTTTTTCATATGTATCCGTCCATATCGAAGATGAACGCCTGCGGGTGCGCTCCGATTTCCTTTCAAAAGAACTTCAACGGGATAATGAAGGCTTTTTTCTTACTGCCGACAGGGTTGCGCAGACCGATCCGGACGGGTTTGAAATCCTGGGACGTTCCGACGGAATTGTCAAAGTAGGCGGTAAAAGAGTCGATCTGATGGAAATTCGGCAAGCCATCATCAATATCCGCGGTGTCAAAGACGCCTGTGTTTTTGCCATGCCGGCAAATAACAGCCGGGAAAACGAGATTGTTGCCGTAGTGGAAGGACCGCTCGATTTCAGCGAAATAGCCAATTCATTAAAAAAATATTTAATTTCATATGCTTACCCAAGAAGGATTAAAGTAGTAGATAAAATACCACGATCATCGTCAGGTAAATACGATCGCAACGCCATGGAAAAAATCGTGAAATCCGCTGGGTGAAATACCGTCGGCCAGGGCAATTAACATAACACTTTGAAATTGTAAGAAAGATAATCCTTGAACAATAACGCCCCCCTACAGAAACGCAAGATCTATTCGGTCTCGGAACTCTCCGCGGATATCAAAAGGATACTTGAAGAAAAATATCCCATGGTCTGGATATCCGGTGAAATATCGAATCTGAAAGTGCCAACCTCAGGTCATGCATATTTCACGCTTAAGGATAAAAAAGCACAGATCGCCGCAGTGATGTTTCGAGGCCAGTTGAGACAACTCAAATTCGATTTGGATGATGGCATGACACTGGTCGGTCTCGGCCGGGTCACTGTTTACGAGCCCCGCGGAACATATCAGATCATTCTCGAATACGCCGAGCCCATGGGCATCGGAGCCCTTCAGATCGCCTTTGAGCAACTGAAACAAAAGCTTTTCGATGAGGGGCTCTTTGCCGAAGAGCACAAAAGACCCTTACCGTTTTTGCCCCACCGGCTGGGAGTGATCACATCGCCCACCGGCGCGGTCATTCAGGATATTGTGAATATCGCTCAGCGCCGCTTTCCCAATATTGTCGTGGATATTTATCCTGTTCGGGTTCAAGGGATCGGAGCTGTGGAAGAGATCGCGGCAGCCATCGGGCTTGCAAATCGATTGAACCGCAACGATCTCTTGATCCTGGCCCGCGGCGGCGGATCACTGGAAGATTTGGCGCCTTTCAACAGTGAACGGGTGGCGCGGGCCGTTTTCACCTCCCTGATTCCGATCGTCTCGGCCATCGGACATGAAACCGATTTTACCATTGCCGATTTTGTGTCTGATCTCAGAGCGCCCACGCCATCGGCCGCTGCTGAAATTGCCGTTCCGATGAAAAGTGAACTCCGGACCCGCTGCACCGAATTTGAATTGCGCAGCCGGCGAGCCCTGC
>JBFFHG010000044.1:0-10150 GCA_041557055.1 Desulfosarcinaceae bacterium | reverse complement strand
GCACCACCACCATCCCCACCACGGGCACCACCACCATGTTGACGACCACACCGGCAAGGGATACCTGATTAAAGTAGTGCAGGACCAGGGGCAGCGTTCCCAAAATGGCCAGAACCGAAACCAGCAAAAACGCCGTCAATCGCTTCAGCCATCTTTGCCAAAGCGGTGAATCGGTCCCGGCCGGGAAGCCCGGGATCACGCCCAGTCCCGTGAGAATGGCAAGGACCGCCATAAACGAGAGTTGAAAAGAGATGCTCAGCAGGGCTGGCGGATGAATCATCAGGATGATGAATCCGGCCAGGGCCAGTGTATTGAACCAATCATGGCGCCGCCCCACCCAATACCCCACCAAGAAAACCGTCACCATCAGCATGGCCCGCTGGGTAGAGGGCGTAAGCCCGGCCAGCAAACCATAACCCAGCACCGGCCCCAGACTGATCAGTGCCGCCCCCCTGCGCGTCCAGGCGCGCCGGAGCATCAACGGTATCCAAGTCAACACCCACTTGGCCACAGCAAACGACACAGCCGCCACCATGCCGATGTGAAGCCCTGAAATGGCCAGCACGTGCCCCACGCCGGCGCGGTTGAACGCCTGGCGCATCGGGCCTGATATCTGCTCCCGGTCGCCCAACAGAAGGGCTTTGAGCAATCGAACAGTGGGGCGCGGAAAGCCCTTTAAGGCAGCATCCATCCTGTGGGCCAATCTCCCCCGGGTTCCGTCCAACCTGCGTTGCCAACCGCCGGGCCCTGCTCTTGCGGCTGTCTTCAAGCTGCCGTTTTTTGCGTATACCCTTGCGCGAACGCCTTGCAGGGCCATGAAACGCTTGTAATCAAAACCGCCAGGGTTGGCAAAATTTCGAAAGGCACGCAACCGGCCGCTGAAAAACACCCGATCCCCCCGACCGGCCCCTGGCCACTGCCCCCGGCCGCTGACCATCACCCTGCCGGAGACGGCAAAACGCCGGTCTTCAGCTTCCAGGCCATCGACCGCCAGCACAAAACGCCATCTGTTCTTTTCCAGTCGGGGCCGTTCCGAAATGACGCCGCTGATCCGCCAGCGCCGGTTCCCCACATAATTGCTGACATGCCCGGCTGGAACGCCATCGACAAGCCAGGGCTGAATTGAAAGGTATCCCGCGAGCGCACAAAACAGAACCGGTTCAACCAAACTCGAACGGTTGCGCAGAATGTTTCGAATCATCAAAGCAGCCACCACCAGAAACCCGGCGCCGGCCACCCAGGCGTGGCCCGGCCGCAATACCCCTGCGGCAATACCCACCATAAGGGGGACCACCATGGGAACCATGGGGCGGTGAATGCCGGGCTGCGCGGAGGCGTTCATCAATACCATCCCGATAGCCGGTTGATGGCGTAAAACAGACCCGATCCTAAAGCACACCCTTTGTTTAGTCCTGGCAAGAGGCCCAAATTCGGGGGACCTTCAATGCTCATAACGCTGTTAAATCCCTTCGCCATCTTTTTTATACAACGTTAGTTCTCTTGACTGCCGGCCCCGCTTTGGACCGGCGGGAAGTAAACGATCCCCCCCGGGACAGGGTGCTTTGATTATCGCCCCCAAGCTGGAATTTCAGGAAGAGACGGCCCCGTCTCCCATGGTTTGACTTTTTTGCCGCCCGCAAAATTCGCGGTTTGATCAAATACAATAAATAAAGATTGATTTCGGACCATGTTAAAGACTAATTTAAAATCACCTACCAGTATCACCGGTGGATTTCAACCCGTTATTGGCAAGAGGATGATATTGGACAATCAGAAGTCCAAAAACGACAAAAAAATCGGGTGCCTTCAAATCGCCCTCATTGTGATTTGTGCGGCGGTTCTTACCTGCGTGTTGACCATCTGGTCGGCCAAGGTTTATCTTTTCCCCAACGAGTTTAAGCCGGTCCAACTCAATGCCCGCGAAGAAAAGTTGCTCAATAGCAAAATCAGCGATCTGGCCTCGCCTGCCGCCAATCCCCGAAACAGCGACCCGGCAGAAACGCAGCGTCCGCAAGAGAGGCCGGCGCCGGAGCGTTACAAAGAGAAACACGCAAACCGTGAAATTCATTTGACAGAGCGTGAGCTTAATGGTCTATTGGCCCGAAATACCGATCTGGCCAAAAAGTTCGCCATTGATTTATCCGACAACCTGGCCAGCGCCAAGCTGCTGCTCCCTCTGGATCCTGAGTTCCCTTTCTTGGGAGGAAAAACATTAAAAGTCACAGCCGGCCTGGAGTTGCGTTATACCGACGATAAACCGGTAGTGATATTGAGAGGGATCAGTATTTGGGGCGTACCGATTCCCAATGCCTGGATGGGCGGTATAAAAAACATCGATCTTGTTCGAGAGTTCGGCATGCAAAAAGGATTCTGGCATGTTTTCGCAGCCGGCGTCGAAAACATCCGGATTGTTGAAGGTCAGCTCTCCATCAAGCTTAAGGAGTAATCATAACGTACTTATGGCACATAAAAACCATTTTATTGTAACGCTTCTGATCTCTTTTGCCGTTCTATGTTCAGTTGCAGCAAATACCGAAGCAAATGAGGGCGTACTGCAGATTCCCCGGGAACTCAACCCCACCCTGGACAAACTGCTTGACCTGACCGATCAAAACGACCACTCCCGCCCGGATATGGACGCCATCGGACGGGTCGTCGACTATATCAGCACCCCCAAGGACCTGTCGGCCACCTACAGCGCCGGTCAAAGAAAAGGCGCCACCTCTAATTATTTTGAATTCACAATCGAACGCTCCCTGGAAGATGTGATCAGCCTTGCCTACAACCCTGATATTCCGTCCTACTTCATCATTCCCGCATCGCTTCACCAATCCCGCTGGCTCGAAAAGGACGGAAAACCCCAGTCGTTGCCCGATCTATCCAACGCCTTGACGTCTCTTTCCGAACCGGTTTTTTTCAAGGGTCTGGAATTTGTGGAGAATACGCCCGACACCCACTCCGGCGCCTACTATTCCTATGAGTTGAATCGCGCCGTCATCCTGGCCCGATATCAAGGCCGGCCGGTGCTGCTCTCCATGTCCAGCCAAAGGGGAAAATCCGATGTGGGCAAGAAGGGCTTGGTGGTGGGCAAGGACGATGACTGGAACTACCTGTACACCGGCGAAAAAGGGTGTACCAAAAAAGGTTTGGGCTGGGTGGATTCCTACATGTACAATTCCGAATCGATCATGGTCTATTATGAAACATCCGAACCGGCCCCCCAAGTGCGTTGCGCAGTCTTCAAGTGGGTCCATGCCGGCTGGGCCGGCATCAACATGGCGCAGCCCTTTCATATCAAGAAGGGCATAGAACGCTTTGCAAAAACCTTTAAGCAGGTTGTTGAATCGACAACGCTGCCCGAATCGACCGAACTGGCCGCAACCATTCGCCGGATCAACGATCTTCCCATCCACGAGTTGCGCAAAAAAGTCCGCGATCATTTCAACACACTTAGGGCGCACCATCAAAACGACAGCAAGCTCAACCGCAAATGGTTCGCCCGGCTTTTCGCAGACGGTCATTACGTTGAAGAGATGAACCAAGAAGAGCTGAAGGCGGTGGTGTGCAAGGAATACCTAAAGTATCTGCTCGGAAAGGCGCACGGATTCGACCTCGCCCTATTTAACAGAAACAAAAATCGATCCAAAAACCCCGGATAGTGCTACGGCTTTATTTTCTTGAATATTCCCGCAAAAAAGCGCTTCCGCCGACTTGGGGACGGTGCAAATCGTTTCGGCATAGAGCGGGCTGCCGATCATATCAAAATGATGGGGCCGCAGTCCGCCCGCCAGTCCCGCGGATAAACAGACATAAACCGCCGCCACATAGATGCCGATAAGGCATCAACCCTTAAATTTGAACCTTGGGCGTTGCCGCCTGAACCACAAATCGCGAACCAGGAACGCTGTTGGTTCAAAAATGGGAAAAGGTATGTTATTCATCCGGCCGGACACCAGTGTCTTCACCCTTTGCGAACAGGGGGGGCACGGTTGCAAATAAACCTTAAACAGAAAAAAGTTTCCCGGGATACACTTCGTGGCGTCAATAACCGAACAACTCAATGCAATGGCCAGCAACCTTTCCCACGCCCTTTTGAGCGAACGCTTCACCGTGCGCCGGGAAATTCAGCGGTTGCGGCAGGCCGTGGACCGTAACGCGGACGATCCCGGGCTTCAGGCCCGTTGTGATCTGCTGGCTCAACGGCTGCAAGCGTCCATCGCCATCCGCCAGGACCGCCTGATCCATCCCCCCCGGCTGCAGTTCGATCCGGATCTGCCCATCATCGCAAAAAAAGAGGAATTGCTGAAAGCCATAGAAAACCACCCGGTTATCATCGTGGCCGGCGAAACCGGTTCGGGCAAAACCACCCAGTTGCCCAAGCTGTGCATGATCGCCGGCCGAGGCATCGACGGCTGCATCGGCGTTACCCAGCCACGGCGCATCGCCGCCACCTCGGTGAGCCGCCGCATCGCCGAAGAGCTGGGGGAAACACCGGGCCAGACCGCAGGGCACAAAATCCGTTTTCAGGACACCGTCAGCGCCCGTACCCGCATCAAACTGATGACCGACGGCATCCTGCTGGCAGAAGCCCACAACGATCCCCATCTCAATCAATACGACACCCTGATCGTGGATGAAGCCCACGAACGCAGTCTCAACATCGACTTTATCCTGGGAATTCTGAAAAAACTGCTCCAAAAGCGCCGGGACCTTAAAATCATCATCACCTCGGCCACCATCGATACGGAAAAATTCGCCCGCGCCTTTGACGGCGCCCCGGTCATCCAGGTTTCCGGCCGCATGTACCCGGTGGAGACCCGCTACATGGAAAACGCAGATGAAGAGGCCACCCACATCGATCTGGCCGTACGCGCCGTGGACCAGTTGGTGCAGGAACGCAAACGCGGGGACATACTGATCTTCATGCCCACCGAGCAGGATATCCGCGACACCTGCGAGCTGCTCAAAGGGCGCATGTTCAAAACCACCCGGATCATTCCGCTCTTTGCCAGGCTCTCCGCCGGGGAACAGCAAAGCGTTTTTCACTCCAGCACGGAACGCAAAATCATCGTGGCCACCAACGTGGCCGAAACCGCCATCACCATCCCCGGCATCAACTTTGTCATCGATACCGGCCTGGCGCGCATCTCCCAGTACACCCCCCGCTCGCGCACAACCACACTGCCGGTGCGACCCATCTCCCAAAGCAGCGCCGACCAGCGTCAGGGCCGTTGCGGCCGCGTGGCCAACGGCATCTGCATTCGACTCTACAATGAAGAGGATTATCAGAACCGGCCGCGCTACACGGCACCCGAAATATTGCGGGCCAACCTGGCCGAAGTTATTCTGCGCATGATTGCGCTGCGGCTCGGCAATGTGGCGGATTTTCCCTTCATCGATCCGCCGGCACCGCGAAGCATTCAGGACGGCTACCAACTCCTGTTGGAACTGGGGGCCATCGCGGCGGCCAACCCCGCCCATCCACGGGCCCAAAAATATAAACTGACCGCCAAGGGCCGTCTCATGGCCCAACTGCCGGTGGACCCCAGGCTCTCCTGCATCCTGTTGGAGGCCCACAAACACGGCTGTCTGGACGATGCGACCATCATCGCGGCAGCTTTAAGCATCCAGGACCCGCGGGAACGGCCGTCCCAGAAACAGGCCGAGGCGGATCGGGCCCAGGCCTGCTTTGCCGATCCCGCTTCGGATTTTGTCGCCTTGCTGCGCATCTGGCACGCCTGTCAACAGGTACAACGCAAGCGAACCAGTTGGCGTGAAGTCAAAAATTTCTGCATTGACCATTTTCTCTCCTTTCGCCGCATGAGGGAATGGCAGGATGTGTACCGCCAGCTTCTGCGCGTCCTGGCGGATCATGAAATTCGAATCCAGCACAAATCCCGGCCGCCCGGGGACAGCGGCGACCCGGCCGACAGTTGGTACACGGCGGTGCATCAATCCATCCTCAGCGGCTTTCTTTCCAACATCGCCCTCAAAAAGGAGGGGCAGATCTTCCAAGCCGCCCACAACCGCCAGGCCATGATTTTCCCTGCTTCGGGGATCTTTAAAAACCCCGGCCGTTGGATCGTGGCCGCTGAAATGGTGGAGACATCGCGCCTCTTTGCACGCTGTGTCGCCAACATCAACCCCCTATGGCTTGAAACCGTCGGAAAAGGACAGTGCAAATACACCTATCTGGATCCCCACTGGGAACGCAATCGCGGCCAGGTGACAGCCACCGAGCAGGTCAGCCTCTTCGGCCTGATCATCGACCGCCGGCCGCGCCCCTTTGGTCCGGCCAACCCGGACGAAGCATCGGAGATCTTTATCCGCAGCGCCCTGATCAACGGCGATGTGCGCACCCCCCTGCCATTCATGACCCACAACCTGAATCTGATGGCGTCCATCGAAGCGCTGGAGG
This sequence comes from Desulfosarcinaceae bacterium, assembly GCA_041557055.1. GTDB lineage: Bacteria > Desulfobacterota > Desulfobacteria > Desulfobacterales > Desulfosarcinaceae > JARRKU01. The sequence goes on along the minus strand of JBFFHG010000044.1, from coordinate 3,732 downwards.
ATCGCCTGCGCCGCAAAGATCTTCGTGTGGACGATCAGGTCTTGCTTGATTTTTACCGCCGGCGCCTGGGCCAGGTCTTTGACATGCGAACCCTGCAAAACCGCATTCGCAAAGCAGGCAATGACAATTTTCTGCGTCTGCGCGAAGAAGATCTGCTCATCTGCCGGCCCAGCAAAGAAGAGATCGCCCAATTCCCGGACCAAATCCCGGCAGGACACCATCACATCCAATGCGAATATCGATTTGCGCCCGGAAAAAGCGACGACGGCATCACCGCCCGTGTTCCGGCGTCCATTGCCGCCACCATCAATTCCAACGCTTTTCAATGGCTGGTGCCCGGCCTTTTAAAAGAGAAGATCACCGCCCTGATCAAAGGGCTGGCCAAAGAGCACCGCAAAAAGTTAGTGCCCATATCGGAAAGCGTGGAGATCATCGTCGCTGAAATGCCCGGAACGCAGCAGAACAACCTGGCCAACGCCCTCACCCGCTTTATCCGGCAACGATTCAAAATCGAAATTCCGGCCGCCGCCTGGGATGAGACCCCTCTGCCCGAACACCTGCGCATACGCATCGCCCTGACCGACGCCAAAGGCCGAATCGTCAAGACCAGCCGGGACGCCACCGTCCTGACCATGACAGACACCGCCGACCGGGACGCTGTCGCCTTTCAACAGGCCCGGCAGACCTGGGAGCGCGGCCCCGTTGAAACCTGGGACTTCGGCGACTTGCCCCAAACCATCGAAATAAAAGGTCCCGGCGGCCGCCATTGGACCGCCCACCCGGCACTTGAAGCGCGCGACGACACCGTGATCCTGACACTCTTCAGCGATGCCGCCCAGGCTCATAAAGCCCATGCCCGGGGAATCAAAGCCCTGCTCATGCGCCGTTTCGATCCCGAAATCAAATTCCTGCGCAAAAACCTGCAGCTCTCGACCGCCTTTGATGCCGTCGGACGCTATTTCGGCGGCCGCAAAACCCTGGACGATCAACTGGCCCAAAGCGTCCTGGACGACCTGCTGCTGCAACCCATTCGAACGTTCCAAGCCTTCCAAGACCAAGTGGAAAGATTGGAAAGGGAGGGATTGGCCGGACAAGGGCAAACCAAACGCGATCGGGTGATGGCGGTGATCAACGCCTATGCCGACCTGCGCCGTCAACTGCACACCATGGAAAACGCGGGCGCGGGCAAACCGCCGGTCCTGGCCTTTTTGGAAGCCATGCGCAACCAACTCAACAAGCTGGTGCCCGAAAACTTTATCCGGCTCTATCCCGACGACCGCCTTCTGCGGCTGCCCGTCTATATGCGGGCCATCGCACTGCGGGCCGAACGAGGCCTGGTCAACCCCGACAAAGAGAGAACCAAGGCAATCCTTGTCGAGCCCTTTGAAAAACGTCTGTCCCAACTGGCCCTGGAATTGCCCCCCCAATGCAGCACGGAAAAACGCCAGGCCATCGAAACCCTCTGCTGGATGGTGGAAGAGTACAAAATATCCATCTTTGCCCAGGAGATCAAAACCGCCCACCCTATCTCCGCCCAAAGACTTGAAAAACAGCTCGGCAAAATAGAGCGCCTGATCTGATGTGACCCATCGGAATCTCAGCAAGACGGATTCACTCGCAGCCGGTTTATCAGATCTGACAGATTGGCATGTCCATAGGAAAAATCTGTTTACAAGCCATCTCAAAAAACGGATTTTAGTTCAAGATCGAGGCGGATTCGAGTTTCAAACCGGAGGATCGAAATTCAGATACAACAAAGATATTGGGCCAAAAGAATTTTTTGAAATGCCTTGCAATCAGACATTGGACCGCTTTGCGGGCCCACAGCGCAAAGCGGAATTTGCTTTATTATGCTTTTGATCCTGAAAAAACACCATTCTCGTGAGCCTCCGATAGCAGTCTCCGATAGAATTGTTCAAGCACCCCGCCAGAGAAATACTTGCTCATGTATTGCAAAACTTCTCGGTATTCAACATTCAATTTTCTGTATGAAGAATGATGCGCATTGGTGCATAAATTCTGAATGAGAGGCATTAATTTATCAGCCGACTTGACAATCCGGGACTCAAGTGATTCTTGTTTTATGTATTCATCAAATAAGGAGGAAAGGCTTTTTGCTGCCGGATCAGGCAAAATTGAAAACAGATTTTGAGCTGCGTTTTTCTCTTTTTCTTCTTTATTATTTGTATCACCACGATATGGGTTGGTATCACCCGCATAAATTTCTGGTAAATCATGAATTAATGCCATTTTTAAAAGTTTGGCAAAATCGATATTCTCGAATTCGTTTTCAAGCAAGATAAGAAAAACAGTTAAATGCCAAGAATGTTCTGCATCACTTTCAGCCCGTCCGGTACTCGTTGTCTGGCATACTCTTTCACATGTCTTAAATTTTTCGATTTCCTTTAGAAAATCAATTATGGATTCAATTTTCATATTTTTGCCCTTGATGTTCTATAAGGTTTTCTACAAGTCGGACACTCTTTACCGAAAAACTTTATTTAATGATGAATTATTGCATTATGAATGAACATCACGAAATTCTGTCATTTTTTCATATATCCCGGATATTGGAGGAAAATTACGAAACAAAAAATATATTGACTTACTTTTACAACAATGTAAATAAAAATTTAAAATTCATTGACAGGCAATATAAAAATTTGACAATCGGCCCTGATTTAATATGACATAAGGGCTATAGTAATAAAGGAAAAATGCATACTAAAAAACATACATATTTTGCGGGTATTGCGCCGGAATGTCATGCGTGCGTTATCAATCAGTCACGTTCAACGGCCCGCATTGCGAAACTTGAAGAAAAGCAGACCGAAAACGTCATTGCCATAGCTGCGGCGGCGCTGGAGGAATCCAGGACCAAGCCTCTTTTGGTTCAGCATGTTGTCCGTCGTGTAGCGGATGCCGTTATTCGGGAGCTTGGAGAATCTCCGGATTTTGATATTTATGCGGCAATTAAAGAAACCTCCAACAACTTGTCTCTGGCGTATGCCAAGAGTGCTCAAAAAAAGATAGATATCTGTGAATCACCTTTTGAAAAAGGACTGCAGTTTGCCGCTGCAGGAAATATTATCGATTTTGGCGCTGAGAGCAACGGCGCCGTCGATCTGGAAAAAGAACTTCGATCTTTTGACGAAACCAGCTTTGAACGCTATGACGTTCAACCTTTTAAAAATGCGCTGGAAAAGGCATCAACGCTCCTCTATATCTGTGACAACAGCGGAGAAATTGTATTTGACAAGCTGTTCATAAAAGAGCTGCAACGCGAGTTCCCACACCTTTTGATAACCGCAGCGTTTCGTGAAAAACCGATCATTAATGATGCCACGTTAAAGGATGCCCAAGCGATAGGCCTTGACCGTCTTGTTACGAGCATTTCCAGCGGCAGTGTCTATCCGGGAACAATCCTTTCGGAGGCAACCCAAATGTTTCAAAAACTCTTCGCATCCGCCGATGTGATACTTTCAAAGGGACAGGGAAATTTCGAAACATTGCTCCCGGTGGCGGACGCCAGACTCTTCTTTTTGCTGCGGATTAAATGTGAATATATGGCGACTGTCTCCAGGGTAAAAAAAGGCGGCCTAGTGCTTGTTCAAGGATCAAATGCCCTGAGCGGATCAACGGCCTGCGCGCAGTGCGACTCAATGCGCACCGGCGCCAGTGGAAACTTCGGGGTCCCCCATTAAAAAGGGGGCCTCGGATGACTTCTGACCG
>JBFFHG010000043.1:0-10182 GCA_041557055.1 Desulfosarcinaceae bacterium | reverse complement strand
GTATAAGCGCCTGAATTGTCAACCTGTTAAAGCAAAAGGAGTGCGGCATGGAATTACGCAGCTTGGGAAATTCAGATATTCAAATATCTCCGATCCTGATGGGCACATGGCAGGCCGGCAAAGCAATGTGGACCGGAATTGACGACAATGAGACGCTGAAGGCCATCCGGGCGGCCTATGAGGCCGGCATCAACACCTTCGACACGGCCGAAGTTTACGGCAACGGCCACTCGGAGCGCATTCTGGGCAAGGCCCTTGCCGATATGCGCGATAAGGTTGTCATAGCCACCAAGGTATTCTCCAACCACCTCAAGTACAACCAGTTGATCACCGCCTGTGAACGTTCTTTGAAAAATCTGCGCACCGACCGCATTGATCTGTACCAGGTTCACTGGCCGCCGGGATCATTCGGGCACGCCGCCGTCCCCATGGACGAGATCATGAAAGCCTTAAAAGACCTCCAAAAACAAGGTAAAATTCGTGTCGCCGGAGTATCCAACTTCAACCGCCAACAAATGGAGGCTGCCGCCCAATACGCAGAGATTGTCAGCCTGCAACCCCCCTACTCCCTTTTCTGGCGACAGGTCGAAAATGAAGCCGCCGACTATTGCCGTAAAAATCACATAAGCATATTGGCCTACTCCCCCATGGCCCAGGGGCTGTTGACGGGGAAATTCGGTCCGGACCATCAGTTTGAAAAAGGCGACCATCGCAGTTCCAACCGGCTTTTTCAGCCGCCGCATTTGCAGCGGGCCCAGGAAGCCTTAAACCGGCTTAAACCAATAGCGGACGCCAAAGGGATCACTTTGGGCCAGTTGGCCCTGGCCTGGGTAATCGCCCAGCCCGGCACCTGCGCCATTGCCGGCGCCCGCAACGTCGAACAGGTCGAGCAGAATGCAGCCGCGGCCCAGGTTCGATTATCGTCCGAAGAGCTGCGGATCATGGATGACATCAGCCGTTCGGTGACCGATCATCTGGACGAAAATCCCATTATCTGGAAATGGTGAAATGAGCAACCCCGCCCGAAAATCCATGCTGTGCCCAAACTGCCGCAAAATAATCAGTGCGGATGAACCGCATTGCCCGCATTGCGGCATTCCGGCGCCCGGTTCGCGCTGGAAGAACAACCCCCTGACCCGGGGTTGGGGATCGGGCGATCAACTGATCCGCATGATCATCTATGCCAACATCGCCATGTACATCTTCTCCCTGGTTATCAGCAAGGGCGTTACGGGCTTCGGCTTGAACCCGCTGAACATGCTCGCGCCCGCAACCCGTGGATTGGTATGGCTGGGGGCCACCGGGACGATAATGGTCCGGGATGCCGGTTGGTGGACGCTCGTCTCGGCCAGCTACCTGCATGGCAGCGCCCTGCACATTTTTTTCAACATGATGGCTTTTTTTCAAATCGCGCCGCTTATTGCCCGTTTATTCGGCACCTATCGTTTTTTTATCATTTATACCGTCAGCGGCGTAGGCGGTTTTCTGGTCTCATATATCATGGGCACGCCCATCACCGTGGGCGCATCGGCCGCTTTATGCGGACTCATCGGCGCAGCCCTGTTTTACGGCAAAAGCCGCGGCGGCGTTTTCGGAGAAACCATCTACAAGCAGATCGGCGGATGGGCTCTCATGATCATCCTCTTCGGTTTTTTGATGCCCCAAATCAACAACGCCGCACATATCGGCGGCATGCTATTCGGCGGTTTAAGCGCCATGGTTCTGGGATATACTGAAAAATCGCGTGAAAGCATGACCCATCGCACCATGGCCGGTGCGTGCATGACCATTACCCTGCTCATACTCCTGTTCGCCCTCTTCAGGGGCGTAATTTTTTCCCTTGGGGCATAGAACAACTCGTCACGCCTGAGACACGGCACCAATTTCCTTTATAGGTATTGCGGACAACGCGAAAAAATTTGTACCTTTAGCGCATACCGGATTATTCGCAAAAAAGAGGGGGCCCCATGGCAAACCTTTCAAGAACGGTGCTTTACCCGCGCCATGTTGAACTTGGCGCGCAAATTGTTGAATTCGGCGGTTGGCAAATGCCGGTGCAATACCCTGAAGGCATTCTGGCCGAACATCTGGCCACCCGAATCCGGGCCGGCCTGTTCGATGTTTCCCATATGGGCCGCTTTGCCGTCAGCGGCCGGGACGCTGTCGACTTTCTGCAGCATGTCCTCACCAACAACGCGGCCGCTTTGGAACCGGGGCAAAGCCAGTATACCTTACTGGCCGATAAACACGGTTATGCCGTTGACGACGCCTATCTTTACCGCTTTTTGGAAAACACCCACCTTCTGGTGGTCAATGCCGCCAATCGCGAAAAAGTTTGGCGCCATTTACAGGTGCTGCGGTCCAGGTTTCATGACGTCCACATGGAAGATCTCACCCAAAAAATCGCCATGATCAGTCTGCAGGGACCGCTTTCAAAAGCAATTCTCAGTGATTTGATCGGCAGCCAGGCTCTGGGGGACCCCCAGCGCAACGCCTTGAGCACCGCTGATTATAACGGCCAGGACCTCTGGCTGGCCCGCACCGGCTATACCGGCGAGCCGCTTTGCTTCGAACTCTTCATCCCCTCGGAGCAAGCCGTTGCCATCTGGGATGCAATATTGAAAAAAGGGGCCAAACCAATCGGCCTGGGCGCCCGGGACACTTTGCGGCTGGAGGCCGGTCTGCCCCTGTACGGCCACGAACTGGGCCATGATCCTGAGGGGCGTCCGATCCCCATTTTCGCAACGCCACCGGCCCGCTTTGCCGTCAGCTTTTCACCGCTCAAGGGCGACTTCATGGGCAAAAACGGTTTGCAAAAACAGTTTAAAGCCCTTCAGATGATCATCCACCAACACCAGGGCGACATCAGCGCCCTTCCCCGGCGCGTCCGGCCATTTGAACTCATTGACAAAGGCATTGCCAGAGCCGGCGCAAAGGTGATGTATCAAGGTCGTCCGGCAGGCCACGTCACCAGCGGGACCATGACGCCTTATTGGATATTTGAAGGCCGGGGGCTTGACTCCGCAAGAACCGGCCAGACCCGTCGCCGCGCCATTGGCCTGGCCCTGATCGACAGCCGCATCCCCGAAGCCGCCGAAATCGAAATCGACGTCCGCGGGAAAAACCTGCGCGCCGGGGTCATGCCCTACTTGATGCGCAGTGAAGCCCCCCCATTGGCCCGCGCCATCACCTGGCAGGAGTACCGCCAATCCCGCCAAACAGCCGCGACCGAAGCGGCGGCCGTCGATCAGTTACGCCACTGGGTGCGAAAAAGTGCGGCCAACACCATCTGGCGGCGGCATCAATGTATCAACCTGATCCCTTCGGAAATGACACTCTCGCCTCTGGTACGCATGCTGTGCATTATGGATCCGGCCGGACGCTATGCCGAACACAAACCGGTCAAGGCTTTTTTTGACGATGAAATTTTCTACTACCAGGGCACCGGCTTCATTCAAAGTGTGGAACAAGCTCTGGCGGAGCAGATGCGCTTGTTTCTGGGATGCAGCCAGGTGGAGACCCGCCCCATATCGGGCCAAATGGCCAACACGGTGGTCTTTTCCGCCATGGTGGATTTTCTTAACCGGGGAGACCGCAAGGTCGAGCAACGCCGCATCCGAAACGTAATGAACCACCATATCATCCGAGGCGGTCATCTATCCGCCCAGCCCATGGGCGCTTTGCGCGATTTTGTCATGCGTGATCCTCGAACCGAGCGGCCGGCGGTGATCAATTTTCCGGTTCTGCCGCACAACCCCTATCAAGTGGATATCCAAGCCTGTGAACCGCTTCTGGAGCGCTATAAGCCAGAGCTGATCATTCTTGGCAAAAGCATGATCCTGCATAAAGAGCCGGTGGCCCCCCTGCGCAAGTTGATCGATGATTTGGGGTTGAACACCATCCTGATGTATGACATGGCCCATGTATTGGGGTTGGCCGGACCGCACTTCCAGCAACCCTTTGCCGACGGAGCCGACCTGGTCACCGCTTCGACCCATAAAACCTTTTTCGGCACCCAGCGCGGCGTCATCGCCGCCGATATTGCCCAGGATCAGGAGCTTGAACGGGAGCTGTGGGATGCGGTCACCCGGCGCGCCTTCCCCGGCGCCGTAAGCAACCATCACCTGGGCACCCTGTTGGGACTGCTGGCCGCTGCCATTGAGATGAACACATTTAAAGATCAATACCAGCTTGCGGTCATCGCCAATGCAAAAGTATTTGCCAGAGCCTTGCATGACTGCGGGTTGACGGTCGCCGGAGATGGCGCCGTCGATTTTACCGAAACCCACCAGGTCATTGTCGATGTCGGCTACGCCAAGGGTCCCGGGATCGCCCGGACGCTGGAAGAGAACAATATCATTTGCAACTATCAGGCAACCCCCCAGGAGGAAGGGTTCACCGCCTCCGGCGCCCTGCGTCTCGGCGTGGCCGAGATGACCCGTTTCGGCATGCGCACCAAAGCATTCCAGACCCTGGCCCGTCTTATGGCCGATGTGATTTTGCATTCCAGGGATGTAAAGGAAAAAGTGATCGACCTGAGAGCAAAGCATTCGGATTTACACTATTGCTTCAACACCGAGGAGACCAACGGCCTTATCGATGAACTGCACCGACTGGCAAAAATTTAATAACATCAAACAATCGTAGGATATTGGAAAAAACGGCAACATCTGATATAAAGCGTCTGATTGGATGATTGAAACCCCGATTTAGCGACGGCGCCGTTTCAGGCAGCTTGAAAAACCCCAAAATAAACGGGCGACCAAGGAGTTAATAATGCGTTTAAAAACATTGATGGGCCTACTCATGACATTAGCCATAGCCATTCCCTTTTCAACGGGAATGGCCGATGTGGATTGGAAGATCAAATCCAGACTCCAGATAGACGAACCCCCCATTGACATGAAGCTCTCCAGGGATGGGCAGTGGTTCTATCTGCTCACGGCCCCAGGCAACCTGTTGATCTATTCTTCCCAGGGTATTTTCAATGGCAAAATAGAAGTGGGCCAGGGCTTCGATCATATCGAAGCCGGTCCCACGGATGAAGAGATCTATCTCTCAAGCCGCAAGGAAAAAAGCGTCCAGGTGATTGAAGTCTCATACACGCAGGATATCGACACATCCCAATCCCCCTATAAAGGGCCGGTGGATGCGCCCATTGTGATTGTGGAATATACCGACTTTCAATGCCCCTACTGTGCCAGGCTTGGCGACACCCTGGATCAAATGATGCAGCTCTATCCGGGAAAAATCAAAGTCGTCTATAAAAGCTATCCACTGAACAGCCACAGATATGCATGGCTGGCGGCTACCGCAGCCATGGCCGCCCATGAAAAAGGCAAGTTCTGGGAATTTTATAAGTTGCTGTTCAAAAATTACAACCAGCTCAATGATGCCAAAATAGCGGAAATCCGTAAATCATTCGGTTTTGATACGCCCCAATTCGAGGCCCTGATGAACTCCGACAAAATTCGCGCCAGGGTTTCCGACGATGCGCAGGAGGGCGTCAGGGTGGGGGTGCGGGGGACCCCCACCGTATTCATCAATGGCAAACTTCTAAAAAACAAACGCCCGGACGGCTTTAAGCAAGCCATTGAAAAGGAGCTCAAAAAATAGGAGCTGTCTCAAGCCCCCTCCAAAAGCTTTCGGGCATCGCCGGCGGCCCTTTCAAAGGGATCTTCGCAGACTTGCGTTTTTTCTTCCATCCCGCGGGAGGGGACAATATAAAAGTACAACGCCTGAACCAACGTGAAAAGGCAGACAGCCATAGCCCAGCTAAGGGAGGTCCGGCCGCCGAACACCATCACCAGGGCGGTGCCGCCCATCACGGTGATGACTTCGGCCGCCAGGGTGCGCAGCGGCGCCCCCCGGAAACAGATACCGCTGCGAATCCAACAAAGCACGCCGGCCGCCAGAAAGAAAAACCCCGAATAGGTGCGAGGCCACAGCGCCGCGCCCAGCAGCAGCGCCAGGGGGAAGACAAGCGGCAGCATGCGCGCCCTGCTCCAACGTGCCAGCAGCACGGCATAAAACGCCAGATCCGCCCACAAGGTCAATTTAAAAGCCATGGGCCAATACAGATAGGGGCTTAGCAGCAAAGCCGCCGGAACCGCCAAAAACCCGCTTGCCAGGCCAAAAACAACAGTGGTTCGCGCTGGCCGGTTCATAGTGCACCGCCTTTGCCAAGCGCCTCCTTGCGCTGCAGCAACTCCAGTTCAATTTCCTCTTCAGAAGGCGCCTGCCAGGCGAAAGCGGCATCCGTGGGAGCGGCGTGTTCTTCGAATTGACGCTGCTCCGCCTGACGGCAAAAAACCGCCGCCTTGACCTTGAGCTGGTCATATTGCAGCCGTTGCTGCGTCAATGTCTCGGCAATTTTGTCTTTTTCCTCCTTGAGCGTTTCAAGTTGGTGCCGGAGCTGCCCGCATCCCCCTTGAAGGGTATGGCGCTTGCGGATAAGCATTTTGGCGATCTCATCTTTTTCCTTGCCCACGGCCAAATCCAGGTCCTGTTCAAGCTTTTGGCACGCTTGGTCGCGTTGAGCCAGATCGTGTTGAATCTGACGGCAGCTCCGGGTTATCTTCTCCAGGTGAACCGCCTTTTGCTTGAGGCTCTCTTCCATCTCCCGCAGGTATTGTTTGAGCAGCAACGCTCTATCTTCCAACTGGTCCATGACCCCGTGCAAATCAGCTTTGCACAACCGAAACAACCGTGAAAATACGCCCATGGCATCCTCCTTTACTTTTTGTCGCGCCGGATTTGGTAGCTTTCATACTGCAAGGCTTTGGAAGTCTGTTTCTTCTTTTCGGCCACGGCGGCCGGCGGCCCGGCAAAGGTCTCTTCAACGCTTTGGCGCAGGCCCTGCAGATCTTTGTTCAAATTGTCGGCGACCTTTGACGAACCGACAGTGGCGTTGACAGCCCGCTTGCGCGCCTCATAGACATGGATCTGCTTCAGCGCTTCGTCCTTTTCTCCCTTGCGGATGGCATCGGCCACCTCTTCTTTGAGTTGATTGTAATCTTCCTGCACCACCTGCTCCCCCCAAGCCTCCTGGTCGATGCTGGAGAGCACCGCCTTTTTATCCGCTACGCAGGCGATCATCAGATTCTCCTTGCTGCGCAGGTTGAGCGGAGTGCCGCCATATTGATAGCGCACATCAAAAGTCCCCAGGCCGATATCGCCCTCCTGGTCGGTGGGCACCTTGAAGGTCAAGAACAGTTTGCGTTGCTGGCCGGAGATCAGATCACCCGGATGAATGATGGCAACCCCATTTTGGATCTGAACAGGATAACCGCCCGCATGCACCAATTTCAGGCCGTTTTTCAAAGGCACACGGATCTCCAGACCGGCGGCGGCCACATTGCGCGTTGATTCAAACTCCTTTTCAAACACCTGGGCAAAAGCGTTGGGATTCTCAAGGAAATAATAGCGGCCGGCGCCGTGATCCGCGATGGTGGTCATCAAAATTTCGTTAAAATCATACCCCACCCCTACCGCGCTGACCGAAAAGTTCTGCTCCACCGCCGCCGCGGCCATGCGACCCAGGGCGATGGGATCGGTGACGCCCTGATTGGCCAGGCCGTCGGAAATCAGAATCACCTTGCGTTGCCGTCCGGCGACCGTTGTGTGCATTAAGGTCTCGATGCCGCGATGAAGTCCGCCGCCCAGGTTGGTGCCGCCGCCGGCATATATTTCCTGAACCGCCGCTTTGACTTGTCGCCGATGTTCGTCATCCATGGGGACCAAAGGGAAAACGGGCTGCACGCCATTGGAATAGGTCACCAAAGCCAGGCGATCCCTCTCCGTCAAGCGATCGATGAGCCGCAACACAGCCTGGCGGGCATCATTCATCTTCTGCCCCTCCATGGAACCGCTGCGATCCAGCACGATGACCAGGTCGGCGTGCTGCACCGGGCCGCGCGACTGCTGTTTGATCTCTGCAGCCGTCAGGGTCAGCGCGACCGCCACCTGCCCATCCGATCCGGTCAGAACTTTGTCTTGAACCAGATCGGCACTGACCGCCAACGGCCCGGCAGGAGCCGGTTTCGCAATGATCAGACCGGCCAAAACGTTACTATCCGCGGCCACATAGGCCAGGGCAACACTCACCCCTGCGATCAATCCCAATAAACGCCAAAGACTCTTTTTGCTGTTTTGCACTGTTTTGCTCCTTTCCATAATGGGGTAACAACCGTGTTATTGTTCGAAACCAATTCTACGGGCAATTGAAAAAAAGACAATTCAAAGAAATGCAAAAGGTTAGCGCGGATATTTTACATAATTTTTACTTTGCAAGGGGCTGGGAATCGTGTAAGACAAAACAAAGAAAGGCGTGCGGACAATGAATCATCCCAAAGCCCACATACTGGTGGTGGAAGACGACCCGGCGATTTTAAAAGGCCTGCAGGATGTCCTGGTCTTCAACGGTTACAGTGCCGACGGCGAATCCGACGGGGGGCAAGGCTTGGCGGCCGCCATCAATCAGACCTATGATTTGATTCTGCTGGACGTGATGCTGCCCACCCTGGACGGTTTTTCCATCTGCAGGCAGGTGCGGGCCAGAAAGCCCAACCAGGCCATTGTCATGATCACGGCCAAAGGTTCGGAAGATGATGTGGTCACCGGATTCAAGGCCGGGGCCGACGACTATGTGGCCAAGCCTTTTTCGCTCCGCGAGTTGATGGTGCGGGTGGAGGCCGTCTTACGGCGCGCCGGCAAACCCTTGGGCAACGAACGCATCCAACATCACGGCGTTGTGTTTGACGGCCGGAATCTCCAGGCCGCCCGCGGCGATCAGCTTCAGGAGCTGACCCGCCGGGAAATGGATATCATCGTCTATCTTTTTCGCAACCAGCACCGGATCGTCTCCAAAAGAGACCTGCTCACCGATGTGTGGCATTATGCCGACGCAGACATCGAAACCCGCACGGTGGACATCCATTTGCTCAAACTGCGCAAAAAACTCGCCTGCCTGAACCCCGGCATCACCTTCATTCAAACCATTCGGGGTGAAGGCTACCGCCTGGAGCCCGAGGTATGAAACGGCTCAAACGGCTCATCGTGCTCTTCTGCCTGGCCATTTCCGTTCCCCTGGCTTATGTGGTCTGGCACACCTATCAAGGCCTGGCCCAGGAAGAGCACGCCCAATTGCGTTTTTTCAGTGAAGCCCTGTTCGATGAAATTGAAAAAGAGTTGGCCGATCTGGTGCAGCGTGAAGAAAACCGCGCCGTGGACGAATACCACCACACGTTGGCCGCAAATACCGGCGACAGCCTGAAATCGCCCCTGGCGCAACCGCCCCGGGAGAATTACATACTGGGTTATCTGCAGAACAATCCGGACGGATCATTTCAGACACCGCTGGTGACCGATATGGGCCGGGTGCCGCAAACGCTGCGCAAAACCATCTCCCAACTCAAAGAGGCCAACACCCTTTTCAACCGCAAAAAGTTTGCCATGGCGCAAAAGCCCGTCGCACCCCAACCCAAGGCGGCCGAAGAGATCGAAGCCTCACCCCCTAAGAAAGAAAAAGCGGTTTTTGCCGACCGCTACCTGTCCAAAGCCCAAAAACAAACTTCAAAAAATTATTTGGGACGCCAAACCACCCGCAGGGAAGAGATCTCCGTTGGCCAGGCCCTCAATCTCTCCAAGGAAGATCAAGCCGTTATAGGCGCTCCGCCTGCGCTGCTGCAAGAGCGCGCCAAGGCGCTCTCAGCCGAACTGGATGAGATGAAACGCGCTGACCAGGCACAAATGCCGGCGCCCGGATCGACCCCGGATACGGATAGGGAGACGGCCGGATATTCAGCCGCCTTTGCCTCGGCCGCAACCTACGCTTTTCAGGTTGAAGTGGCGCCGCTCCAATCCCTGTTTATCAAAAATGGAAGATTTTTTATCTTCCGCCGCATCGCCATCAACAACCAAATCTTTCGCCAGGGATTTGTGCTTCAAGTCACCCCCTTTCTGCGTCACCTGGCCGCCACCCACTTTGACACCCAACCCATGGCCCAATTCACAAAGTTGGGTCTTGACGTGATGGAAAACGGTCGACCGACCCAAGCGGTTCGATCCGGCCATGAAGATACCGGCAGCGACCTCATCACCCGGCGCACCTTTCCGGCGCCCTTTGATTTCATCAGTGCATCCATGCAAGCATCCGCCATCCCCCCCTCTCCCCCCCCCCCC
>JBFFHG010000042.1:0-10261 GCA_041557055.1 Desulfosarcinaceae bacterium | reverse complement strand
GGGTCTGTCCAGTGGTAGGATACCCCGCGAAGCCGGCTCACCATGTCCAGGGCGTTGTCGATAGTTTCGATGTTCTCTTTCCAGCGGGCGTCGGAGGGATTGTTAAAGGCGTTGGCCAAAACATTGCCATCGACATGAAGCTTTTCCGTGGGATTTGCCGCGCCGATGCCGACATAACCCCTGTAATCAATTCTTATCCCTTTTGGAGAATTAGACCACGGCCCTATAACCATGCCCCCGGCAGAATTACTGTCGATTGCATCATTCTGCCATAGAAGCATTCGGTCTCCTTCTTGGACAAGGGCATTGACGCATCCCTGGCACATGTCATTGTGCAGGCCCACAACAGCACTGCTTCCATCCGGAGGATCAATCCAGATGCCATCCATTTTCGCTTGAGCTTTGATGGATAAAACCTTGTAAGGGGTGGCGGTACCGATACCGACTTTGCCGAACTCCGTCACGACCAACGTTTGCGTATCAGCGGCAGTGGCGATACTTGAAATACAAAAAACCATCAAAAAAATAATTCCGGCAATTGGGTTGTCTTTTTTCATTCTCAATCATTCCTTTCACGATGGTTTGAGAGACCGGTCAACAAGCGATCATCATCCGATGGACGCAAGTCAGCGGGTTTTTGGCGCCGCACTTTAATTTTTACGATCAGTTGTTTGGGAAAAAACGTAAAGTGGGGTACACTTAAAAAAAACAACGAAATTGTCAATCCGAAAAAATTGCTTGTTTTTTATTGTGGCGGTTTAAGTGTTTTTAAGACACACTCGTCTAACAATCTATTATTTCAGGATATACCACAACGCGAAACAGGGCATCCAAAACGAATATTCCACCTTGACGCTGTTTCGCCTAAAGATTTTCAATTGGCGGCCGATAGTGATGCTGAGTGGAATATTAAACGTGACAGGTGTGCGATTATGGACATCTTTACCGCTGGTTCGGCCGATACCCTTTTCGATATCCTCGGCTCTCAATCTTATGGGATGGAGACGCTCTCCAATCAGGCGTTGTCCAGCGGCATCAATAAATACCAGGAGAAGGACTACGAGGGCGCGGCGGCGGATTTCAAGCGGGCCTTTGGTCTGTCTCCCTATTCGGATTATGCCTACCAGGCGACCCAATATGCTTCCATGGCCTACCAGGCCCTGGGAGATAATGGCAATGCCATTAAGGTCTATGAGCAAGCCATTAAGGTCAATCCGACGGATGACCGGCTTCACCTGGATCTTGGCAATCTGCTTTACGGTGAAGAGCGCTATGGCGAGGCCATTGAAGAGTATGAGGCGGCGGTTCGCCTCTATGATGACAGCACCAATCGTTTCTCCCTGGGTCAGGGGTATCTGAAGACAGGTCGCTACAGCGATGCCGAACATCAATTTGAAAAGATCATCGATCGGGGAGGTATGGAGAGCCGCAATGGTTATTTCGGCCTGGGCCAGACATACAAGGCGCAACAAAAATACAGTGAGGCCGTCTCCCAATTCGAGCGCGCCATTGCAAAGGATCGAGATTTTAACAGCGCCTACATTGAGATGGGCTACACTTACGCCGACGCCGGAAACCTGGAAAAGGCCGAGGAAATCAGGAAAGAATTGGAAAACATTGATTCCGACGCCGCCGCCACTTTGGACAGCTACATCAGCAAAACCACTCAGCCTAAAATAATGTTTGCCTATGCCGACAGCTCTTTTAAATATTATATAAAACCCAAAAGCCCCTTATCAGCCCTGGACACCTATCTGACCAATGCCAATACCGAAAAGACGTTTGCCATCAAATTTCAGTTCAGCAAAGAGATGACGCGGGATGAGGTGGAAGATATTTTCAACTGGAGCATTCAGCGCTCCACCGAATCCGGTCCGGCCATGCGCTATAACTTTGGCTTGAGTGTCCCGTCCACGGAAGTCAACGTGCCCGTTTATCCCACAGATATCTATTACAATGAAAAAAATTTTACGGCCACCCTGCGTTTCAAAATCAACCAAAACGAGGATGCCGACGGCACCATAGATCCATCCCATATTGTATTCGCATTTAAGGGCAAGGATGCCGACGGCAATGAGATGAACGCCGATTACGATCAGTTTATGGGCTTTTCCGGGTCGTTCTGAATCGTCTCCATCAACTTTCGTGATGCTACTGTGGCTCGTAGTTGGCCACATAGAAATCGTCGATCAGCCCTTTGGATTTGAGATTCTGGCCGTATCTCTGGGCTGCCTCGCGGGTGGGGAAATGTGATATTTTGACCTGATACCAGGTCCGGTTGGCGCTGGTGGCCTTGGTCCGGAATGCATCCAGTTTTTTCCCGGTCAACTGGTCCACAAAGCGCTGGGCATCCTCGGATTTCACATATGCCGCCACTTGAATGGTGAATGGATCGACCACCACGGGTTTCTGCACCGCAACCGGCTCGACGGGCGGTTGCGGTTCGGGTGGCCGGGAAGGTTGACGTGCCGATATGATGATCAAAACGCCCAGCACGCCGACCCCGACAATCCCCATCCCGTAAAGCATGTGCCGCAGCGCGATTGCCGCCCGCCATTTAAACCCCATACGGATGACGTTTTGCGCCCACCCTCCAAGGGCGGCCGCTCCGCCTCCGGCGGCCTTTACGGCCAGAGAGCCAATGGGAGCCAGATGTTGGGTTATCTGCCGGGGAGGTTTACGCGCCGGCTGTTGAATTTTCACCGGCTTGAAGCTGGCCGTCATCCGGCGTATTTGTTCGGCATCCAGGCCGGCGACCAGTTTTTGGGCCATGGACAGATCCCTGCGGCTCTCTTCGTTGGCAGGCAGCAGGCGCAAACCGGCCGCCACGCCTTCCAGGGCGACAGCTTCTCCGGATTGACAGGCTTGAATATAAACCTGCAGGGCCCAAGGGTTCACAATCGATTCATTGCGCAACAGGCGCGCCAGGGCATGGGCCAGATTCGGTGCCAGGGGTTGTTGCTCCTTCCAGACACGGCGGTAGGTCTGCTGGGCATCGAAATCGATCCGGCCGTTGGCCAGATAAAATTGCATCAAAAGCCGCTGAATGGGTTTGTGATGGCTCAAGGCCTCTCCCACTCGGGCCACGGCTTCATGCTCCTGATCAAGGCATTGTTCAAAGGATATCAGCGTTTCCAGCCAGTTTTCGGCCAGCGCTTCATCTTGGGGATAATTTTTCAGGTAGGTTGCAACCATTGCCCGGGTATGGGGGGCGCCCGCAAACTGGCTCAAATAAAATCTGGCGATGGCGCCTGACACTCTTCGGGTTTGGCTTCGTCGTGAAAAAGGAGAGAGCCAGAAGCTGTCGAAAAGGGCTGTGGCGCGTTGAAAAGCGATCTCAGCCTCGGCGATCATGCCGGCTCTTTCCCAGACGGTGGCTTCATTCACCTGGCGCCGGGCCGAAGCTGTTCCCAGACGGCTCATCCCCCATCCGAACGCCCAAAAACAGGCGAATAGAATGAGGATGGCCGGAAGGGGCAGCCAGTGCAGTCCCAAAATCTGCTGCCATAAAGGCAGAAAGGTCATGCACAGAACACCGCCAACCAGGGCGGTCAGCCAAAAACGCACGGCCAGATGTCTGAAAAGGGCATTCATTGATCGGTCCGCCATAACGGGTTCGAAGACGTTGTTCCATAGGATTCGGGCAAGGCCACCCGCACGGCCGAAGGCGAGCCGGGGGCGGCGGACCGCCCTGTTGAATCGTCAACGGTCTGAAACACAATTCCCATGGGTTGCACAAAAGGCCGCGGGGGGTCGCCCTCGGTGGCCTTGCTCATAAATTGGGCCCAGATGGGAGCTGCCCCGCGGCCGCCGGTAATACCGGTGCCATAGGCATCTTTGAGCCCCGTTCGACGATCGAATCCCACCCACACCGAGGCGCTCAGGGTGGTGGTGAAACCGGTAAACCAGGCATCTTTGTAGTCGTTGGTGGTGCCGGTCTTGCCGGCCGCCGGCTTCAGAAAACCCAATTTACGGATAACCCTGCCGGTCCCCTGGTCCACCACCCCCTGCATCATATCCACCACTTCAAAAGCCAGGGATGGCTCCAACGTCTTGGTTCCGCTGACGATATGCTCCTCGAGCACCTGCCCCATGGCATCCTCGACCCGCCAGACGGCAAATGGCGCGTAGTAAACCCCGTCGGCGGCAAAAGTGCCGAAAGCCGAGGCCATCTCCAGCGGACTGACGCCCGAGGTCCCCAGGGCCACGGAAAAGACAGGGGCCAGATCGCTCTGGATGCCGCACCGCCGGGCCGTATCGATCACCGCCTCCGGGCTGACCTGGGCCACAAGCTGGGCGGAAACGGTGTTGATGGAGTTGGTAAAGGCTTTTTTCAAAACCACCGAACCCCGATGGTTGCGTTCAAAATTGCGCGGAACCCAATCCGCCGCCCCGGCCACGGGAATACGCACCGGTTTATCGATTATGACGCTTGCGGGGGTAAGGCCCATCCGCTCGAAAGCGGTATAATAGAGAAACGGTTTGAATCCTGAGCCGGGCAGCCGGTTGCTTTCAACGGCCCGGTTGAATTCGGTCTCGGCATAGTTGCGGCCACCCACCAAGGCTTTGACTGCCCCGGAATTAACCTGAATGGCAACCAATGCGCCCTGGGGCCGTTCCACCGCCTTGTCCGCGCCCTGCCCCATCAGGGCGTCCAGATCGTTTAAGCCCTTTTGCAGACTCTCTTCGGCAAACTGCTGCAACTGGGGATCGATGGTGGTCGTCACTTTTAAGCCGCCATGGTAAACCACCTGAGGGCCGTAACGCGCCTCAAGGGATTTGAGGACCCAGTCCACAAAATAGCCGCCCATGGGGCCGCTGTCGGCAGATTTTTGAAACTTCAAATCCTCCGCAGCAGCCTCGGCGGCATCTTCTGAAGAGATGAAACCGGCCGTGACCATCCGGTTCAAAACCACATGCTGTCGCGCTTTGGCACGATCGAAATAACGCAAGGGATTATACCGTGTCGGGGATTTGGGCAGTCCGGCCAGCAGCGCGGATTCAGCGAGATTAAGATGGGCTGCCGGTTTGCCGAAAAAAAACATGGCGGCGGCGCCCACCCCCTGAGCCGCCGGGCCGAAATAGATTTGGTTGACATACGCCTCGAGAATCTCCTGCTTGCTGAACTGGCTTTCGATTTGCAGGGCAACCAGCAACTCTCTGAATTTGCGTGTATAGGTTCTCTCAAAGCTGAAGAAAAGATTCTTGGCCAACTGCTGGGTTATTGTGGAGGCGCCCTGAGCCCTGCCGTCCGTACACAGGGTGATCCACAAGCCTTTCATGGTCCTGAGCTTGTTGACCCCCCGATGTTCCCGGAAACGATGGTCTTCAGTGGCCAGAATGGCCTGGGTGAAATGGCGCGACACCTGGTTCAAAGAGACATACCGCCGGCCGCCGATCTGCAGCACCCGCTCGCCGTTGGCTGCAAAAATCTCAGTGGGCGGCACCTCGATAATGCGCCGCAGCGGCTCGGGCACTTGGGGCAGATCAGCCACCGTAATAAAAAGCAGCAACGTTCCCCCGACGGCCAAAAGACCTGAAAGAGCCAGTCCCATGGCCGCCAGCCCGCCCATCCACCGAATCAAGCGCAAGCCCGGTCTCATGGCCGCACCTCCGTGCCGCCATAGCCGCCGCCGGTGGCGGATTGCGCCTGCAGCATCCATCGCAGGTGCTCAACATCCTCGCTGCGGCCCTGGCTAAGAATGACTTTGGCCCCCTGCATACCTTCGACCTCAAAGCCCAGAGCGGTTGCACCGCCCATGGATTCACTGGAGATTCCCACCCGGACCACGCGCCCGGAGGCCCGCAACAGCTCTTCAGGAGAGGATACGACACCTCTTCTCACCCGTTCAGGCAAGGTGTTGAGAAGAGCGAAAAAATGTTCGGCGGCATAAATATGACCGGCAAAATCGCTCAATTGGTTCAAGTTGGTATGAATGGCAACCTCTCCCTGTTCAATATGTTCCATAAGGCCCGGACCGATGGCCAGTCGATGCAACACCTGATTGTGGTCGTCCAGCAGATATACGGAAAGCTGCTGGTCCTGATGCTCGAAAAAGGTGCGCTGCCATTTATTGCTGCTCAAATGACTCAACAAAGTAAAGGGCGAAACAATTTCGTGGGAAATTACCGGCGGCAGTTTCAGATAAAGCTCTATGAAATGGCTGGCGGAAAGCATGGCGCCGCGTTCATTTCCCATACCGGTCAGCAACTGCCCCATGGAGGTTGCCCGCCGCACCTCGCGCTGCGCATCCTGGCGCTGGCTTGTATACTGGCTCAATGTCTGCCGCGCCGATTCACTCTGGCGGCCTTGATCCCAGATGGCCCCCGATTCGGGGCGGGACTTGTTGGTGGATACCAGATAAGCGCCGGTGGTGGTTTCCAGCCAGTCAAAACGAAACTCGGTGGCTATCAGGGCCGCGATTGCCGACAACAAAAGGATCGACCGCCCCGTTACCAGGCGCCGGGTATAATCTTTAAAGCTGAATGGGGCATACCAAAGTGTCATGGGTCTTACTAATAGGCGGGTTTTGGAATTAAATCAAGAATTGACAACATGCTGACGCTTCATTAATCTTATCAGTTTGAATGAATCCTAACGTCAAGGTAAATATCAACAATTAATGTCCGTGATCAAGGCTAATGTGCCCACGTTGAAAATTTTAAGTGCCCGGATACAAAAAATGATTGATAAAAAGCGAATCAAGCACATTCTGATCATGAAATGGAGCTCCATGGGGGATGTGGTCATCTCCACAGCCCTCATGCAGGATATCGTCAACGCTTTTCCCGATGCCCGGATCGATATCAACACACTGCCTCCGTGGGATCTTCTGTTTCATGACGATCCCCGCTTTTCACGCATCCTGGCGGTGGACCTGCACGGCAGGGGAAGAGGTGTTTGCGGATCACTCGAACTGTTGAAGGCCATAAAAAACGGCCGCTATGACCTGATCGTGGACCTGCAGTCCAATGACCGCAGCCGGATACTGCTCACGCTTTTTCATCTGCTTTTCGGCCGGGTGCCCTACCGGGTGGGCAATCACCCCAAGTACCCCTACAACATTTCCCCCCGGATAGCACCGGGAGCGATTCTGCATGCTTTCGGCCATCAGCGTTTAACCATTGAGGCCATGGGTATCCCCGCCGCAACCCCCCGCCCGGTGCTGCATATCGAATCCCGGCACCGGGAGCGTGCGGATGCGCTGATGCGCGCCAACGGCCTTGAACCCGGCCGTTTTGTCGTCTTTTTGCCGGGATGCGACGCCAATGGCTGGTTGAAGCGTTGGGGGGCGTCCAACTACGCCGAACTTGCCCGCCGGCTGCATCGATCCCAGGGGTTCCGCACGGCCCTGATAGGGGCCGCGGCCGAGCAGCAGGAGTGCGACACGATTCAGCAGCTCGCGGGACGCCCCTGGCTGGTGAACCTGTGCGGCCAAACCGCCATGCATGAAATCGTTCCCCTTTGCGAGCAAAGCGCCGCCATTGTCGCCAACGATACGGGCACGGGGCACATTGCAGCCTGCGCCCCCACGCCCATGGTGGTCATATGCGGCCCCACCGATCCGCGCCGGGTCAAACCGGCCGGTCCCAACATCCTTGCCATGCAGGCCAAACTGAAATGCATCAATTGCTATTGCAAAAAGCCCTGCGACCATCAATCCTGCATGAAACTGCTCACCCCGGCCATTGTGTTCGAACGCCTCAAACAAATCATGGCCCATCCGGAAGGAGTGCCGCCTGTTGAAACCGGCGATATGATCATTTGTTGAACCAGCAACTTATTTATCGTTTTTGGAGCCCGAAATCACTTTTTCGGCAAGCCGGGTGGTACTATATCCCTGCACCAGATCCACCAGTTTGATACAGCCGCCGTAAGCTTCCACCGCAGCCTTGCCCACCACCTCGTCGGGTTTGTAATCCGATCCTTTGACCAGGATATGGGGTTGCAAGGCAGTGATCAGCGCCATGGGGGTATCCTCATCAAAATGCACCACCAAATCCACGCAGGCCAAGGCGCCGAGGATGGCGGCGCGGTCCTGCTCCGCCAGAATGGGACGCTGAGGGCCTTTGAGCCGCCTGACCGAGGCGTCGGTATTCAATCCCACCACCAACCGGTCACCAAGGGCTCTTGCCCGATACAACAGACTGATATGGCCGGGATGCAACAAATCAAAGCAGCCGTTGGTGAACACAATCTTTTCGCCGGCCGCCCGCCACGCCTGGACCCTGGCCAAAGCGCCGTCCAGAGCCGCCATCTTGGCCGCCGAATAGGGAAAGTATTGGCGGCCGTTGTCGAAACGCAGGGCGATTGCCAGCTCCGAATTTAAAATGGGCTGCGTGCCCAGCTTTCCCACGACGATGCCGGCGACTGTATTGGCTGCACGGGCAGCCGTGCCAAAAGATGCGCCGGCGGCCAGGGCGGCGGCCAAAGTAGCAATCACGGTATCCCCGGCGCCCGAAACATCGTAGACTTCCCGGGCCTGAGCCGGGATCAGGGTTATCTGATCCTGGGGATCGACCAGACACAGGCCCCGGCACCCGCGGGACACCAAACGCCACTCCAGGCCGAAACGGCGCCGAACCTCTTTGGCCGAAGCGATCAGCAAGCCGTCGTCGTCCACGCCCCGGCCCACAACCGCCTCGAGTTCCGCCGTGTTGGGCGTCACACAGGTGGCCTGTTGATAGCGCTCCCAGCGGGTCCCTTTGGGGTCCACCAGAACCGGCAGGTTCTGCCGGCGCACCAGGTTGATCAACTCCCGGCATAAATCGGGCACGGCAAACAGCCCCTTGCCGTAATCGGAAAGAATCACCGCCTGGCAACGGGGAAGCTCCCGGGCAACCTGCGCTTTGATCTGCTGCACCATAGCGGACTCCGGCGGATGGTCATCTTCTTCGTCCAGCCGCAGCACCTGTTGCTTATGGGCCATAATGCGGGTCTTGGTTATGGTGGGGCGCGAGGCATCTTCAACCAGGCATTGGCTGATCCCTTTTTCGGTCAGCAGTTGCCTGAGGGACTCGGCCCTCTGGTCCCGGCCGCACAGGCCGATGACCGTTACGCAGCAGCCCAGACCGGCCAGATTGCCGGCCACGTTGCCGGCGCCCCCCAGCGTAATGCTGGTGTCCAGCATTTTGACCACCGGCACCGGGGCTTCCGGAGAAATCCGACGGACCTTGCCCCATAAATAGCGATCCAGAATGACATCACCGATCACCAGCACCCTGACCTTGGAGAAATTCTGCGGCAACAAATCCATAACCACTCCGCGTGCCATCAGCAAGCCTGGCCCATTTGTCGTTCAATGCGCATGGCCCAATAGTGAAGAATCAGAATATGGCTTTCCTGAATACGGGCTGTGCGGGGATGTTCGACAACAACGGCATGGTCCACCCGACGGGCAAGGCTGCCGCCGTCGCAGCCCAGCAGTCCGATGGTGAACATCCCCTTGATTTCAGCCTGAGCCGCGGCCCGCAACACATTTTCAGAATTGCCCGAAGTGGAGATACCGACCAGGGCATCCCCCTTTTGTCCCAACCCCTGAACTTGACGGGCAAAGACATCGTCAAAACCGTAGTCGTTGCCGATGGCCGACAGAATGGATGTGTCGGTGGTCAGGGCGATGGCCGGCCAGGCTGCCCGCTCCTGCTCGAAACGACCGATCAGTTCGGCGGCGAAATGCTGGGCATCGGCTGCCGAGCCGCCATTGCCGCAAACAAGGATCTTGCCGCCGCTTTGAAGGGTCCCCGACAATAGATCGCCCACCGTTTCGATGGTCCCGGCCGACTTCTCCAACCCGGCCATACATGCCTGATGCTCTTTCAAAGTCGATAAAAACATTAAAATTCCTTAAAGATGCAGCAGGGAATCCCTTCTCCCGCCGGTTATACGGATAAACAAACGTGTTACCGTCATGATCACGCCTCCATTTCGTACACCGCCGCAGCCAGAAGGGGGATCATGATTTCATGGTGGCCGGTCAACGCATATCCCCTGCCCCCGTCCATGACCGGCCGTTCAATCACATTCACGCGCGGCCGGTAGTGTTGAATCATGTCGAAATTGGCCGTGGTAAAGCCGAACACATCATAGCCCAGGTTACGGGCGACGGCCAGGGTTTTGAGAAAAACCTCGGGCATAATCACGGCGCTGCCCAGGTTCAGGACCACCCCGCCCCGCCCCAGTCGGGAGACCGACTCGGCCAATATGCGAAAATCCCGAAGGGATGCTTCGCCGATGGCGGCGCCGTCGGCGCCGGGGTGC
>JBFFHG010000041.1:0-10342 GCA_041557055.1 Desulfosarcinaceae bacterium | reverse complement strand
TCTTAATACCAGCGCCACGGGACTCAGCGCGCAGCGCTTGCGCATGAATCTGATTTCAAGCAATCTGGCCAACGTCAACACGCCTCAGGCTAAGGAGGGTAATGCATATCAGCGCAAAGATGCCGTTTTTGCAGCGCAGACAACCCAATCCGAATTTGGAGAGGCGTTGGCCCAGCACCTGCACCCCGGTTTGAACGGGGTGCAGGTTGTTGCCATTCGGGATGACAACCGGGAACCTATTCTCAAGTATGACCCGACCCACCCGGACGCCAACGAAGAGGGGTTTATCTCTTTACCCAATATCAATGTGGTTGAGGAGATGGTCAATATGATCTCCGCCAGTCGCAGCTACGAAGCCAATGTAACGGCCGTCAAAAGTTCCAAAGAGATGGCGTCTTCTGCATTGGATATAGGAAAAGCATAATGAATGAGATGCCCATCAAACCGATGGAGATGATTTCATCACCAATCGAATCGCCCAGGTCCATAGACCCGAGCACCCCATCAGATGGGGTCTCTTTTGCACAATGGCTGAACAAATCCGTTGCGTCGGTCAATGAGATGCAGGCCGAAGCGGACAGCGCCGCGCAAAAACTGGTTACCGGCGAAAATAAAGATATTCACGGCACCATGATTGCCATGCAGAAAGCCAATATTTCAATGACCTTAATGATGGAAGTGCGCAATAAAATAATTAGTGCGTATGATGAAATCAAACGAATGCAATTCTAATCTAAATGAGCCGGAAGTATGTCTAAATCCCTTACAGATTTTGGAAATCAGGTGCAGGCGGTCTTTAAAACCATGTCGGCAGGCAAAATGATGAGCCTGACCATTCTGGTGGTGGCGACGGTATGGGGCCTGGTGGTTTTGATCAGTTGGTCCGGCAATCCGGAATTTATGCCCTTGTACAGCCAACTCTCGGCGGAGGACGCCGGTGAAATCGTTGGACGCTTAAGAGAGCAGAAAATCCAGTACAAATTATCCCATGACGGCGGTACCATCCAAATACCCAGGGAGAAGATCTATGACGTCAGGCTTGATTTTGCCGCCCAAGGTTTGCCGCGGGGCAGTGGCATTGGTTTTGAAGTGTTTGATGAAACCAAACTGGGAATGACCGAATTTGTGCAGAACATCAATTATCAACGCGCGCTCCAGGGAGAATTGAGCAGGACAATCAACCAGTTGGCTGAAGTGGAGAGTTCGCGGGTACATATCGTCATTCCGCCCCGATCCGTCTTTATTGAAGAAGAGGAGGTTGCGACAGCCTCGGTTATTCTTAAAATTCATCAGGGACGCTGGATCAACAACGATCAGGTGCGCGGCATTGTCCATCTGATCAGTTCCAGCGTTCCCCGTCTGAGGCCCCAAAATGTCACGGTGGTCGATCAGAACGGCAAGTTGCTGGCCGGCGTTCAAGATGAACAAACGGCGTCTAAAATCAGCTCTGATCAGCTTGAATTCCAAAAACGAAAAGAGCGCTTGCTGGAGCAAAGCGTGGTGAGTATGCTGGAACAGGTCCTGGGGCACGACAAGGCGATTGTGCGTGTATCATGTGACCTCGACTTTATTCAACAGGAATCTACCGAAGAGCTGTTCCTGCCTGATAATCAGGTTGTTCGCAGCGAACAGATATCAAGTGAAGCCTCATCCAAAACCGACCCCGGCGCCATGGGGGTACCCGGCATGGCTTCCAATATCAGCAAGGACAACACCTCCGTTGCCCGGACCGCCTCTCCGAGTTCATATCAAAAAAAAGACAATACCCGTAATTACGAGATCGGCAAAAAGACCAGCAGACAGATATTGCCTGTGGGCAAGCTTAAACGCTTGTCCGTGGCTGTTGTCGTCGATGGAAAATATGAAACGGTTGTAAAAGGTAAGGGCGACAAGTAGCGCGAAGAGGTCGTTTATACGGCGCGTTCCACCGAAGAAATGACCATCCTGGAAAGCATTGTCAAGCGGGCCGTGAATTTTAATGAAATCAGAGGGGATATGGTGGAGGTTGCCAACATACCTTTCAATACGGATAAGATAGCGTCAATACCCGATGTCAAAGGCGTAAGCCGCTGGATGGACACGCTCAAAAATTACAGCAGCTATATCAAATATATAATGGGCGGGTTGTTTGTTCTCTTCACTTTTATGTTCATCATCCGTCCCATTATTAGCTGGTTGACCGATACCTCCTGGGAAGATGTGGAATTGCTGGAACACCTGCCAAAAACAATAGCTGAAATTGAACGGCAGTATGCAAATAAAGAGCAGCAACAGTCACAGATGGTCAACCAGGCGGCCGAACTTATTCAACGCAATCAGACTGACTCAACCCAACTCATGCAAAAATGGCTGAAGGAGAGTTAGAAATGGTTTCAAAACCCATCGGAAAAAATTGAGGCCAATAGGCGGATCATTCGGAAGGTGTGACTGATATGGAAATGAGCCATTTAACGGGTTCTGTAAAAGTGGCCATCCTGACCAATGCAATCGGCATGCAGGCCGCGAAACCAATTTTGGAGCGTTTGAGTGAAGAGGAACGCAGATTGATATATAAGCTGCAATCAAAGCTTGGAACCGTGCCGCAAGAGCTCGCAGATAAAGTTGCAAGGGAATTTCTCGAAACCACGGGCGGCCATTCTGATTTTGAAAACCCGGAAGGGGGCAAGTCCGGAGATAAAAAAAACGTCGACGATGAAAAAAGCGATAAAAATACTTCGCAAGTATCAAATTTGAAGGCCATTCAAAGCCTTGAACCCAATCAGCTTCTTCAATTAATAAAAGACGAACACCCTCAAACCATTGCATTAATCCTGGTTCACCTGAAGTCTGTTGTGGCCAGCGATATTTTAAGCATGCTGCCCGATGATATCAAGTCGGACGTCGCATTTCGAATTGCCAATTTGGACAAAGTCCTTTCGGGGATGGTGGAGGAAATCGATAAGGTTTTTGAGGAAGTCCTGCAAAACAAAGACCATGCCGCAATTCAGGAGGCCGGCGGCGTGTCCCGTCTGGCCGAGATTTTAAACCAGATTGACGGCGGATCTGCCGAGCAGATTATTGATGATATTGAAGAAAATAATCCTGACCTGGCCGACGAGATCAAACAGATGATGTTCGTCTTCGAAGATATCGTTCTCGTGGATGATAAAGGCCTGCAAAAGGTGCTGCGCAGTGTTGAATCTCAGGAGTTGGCGGTTGCTTTGAAAGCCTCATCCGAAGATGTCAAACAAAAGATATTTAAAAATATGTCCGAGCGCGCCGCTGAAATTTTAAAGGAGGAGATGGAGGTCAGCGGAGCGGTTCGTATGAAGGACGTTACAGACGCCCAGCAAAAGATCACCCGAATCATTCAGGAGATGGAGCGCAAAGGCGAACTTATAATCAGCGGTCGCGGCGGTGAAGAGTTTATCGGATGATAAGACAGAAAGAAAAATTCATATCTTACAGTTTTCCACAATTTGAAGCCGATACCGAGCAAGGCGCTGCAAGGGATTATGCTTTTGGTGAAAACGACAGCGATAAAGTGGCGGAAAAACTATCGGACGTTGAATTGAAGGGCTACAATGAAGGGTTCGCCCAGGGCCGGCAGCAGTGCCTTATAATGGAAAAAGCCAAATCCGAACCCTTTTTGGAGATGCTTGGTAAGGCTAAAGTCTGCTTGACGGAACATCTGCGGATCACTCAGAACGATGCCAGGAGGGATGCCGTCGCCATTGCGACGGCCATGGCAAACAGCATTATCGCTCATGAAATTCGCAGCCGTTCGGTTTTTCCAAAAACGATTCTTTGCAACGCGCTCAATATGGCCATCGAACACGATCACATCAAGATCAAGATCCATCCGGGTGACGATATCCATGTGCGCGCAGTGTTCGAAAATGAGTTGTCCAAGGTGGATTGCGCCCAAAAAGTCGAAGTGATTGAAGATCGCAACATGCAAAGGGGCGGATGCTTGATTGAAACCGATTTCGGGGTCATCGACGCCCGTATCGATCAGCAGTTGGCCGGCCTGGCCAATGACCTGAACGCAATTGACGTCGCCCGGCAATCAAAAAACAGCGCCCCCGGCCATGATGAAAATGAGAAATTTTTCGAACAATTTGAACATGTCATAAAGGCCGCGACACCTATCAAAGCCTGTGGGAATGTGACTCAAGTGGTCGGATTGGTTGTTGAGGCCAATGGACCGGTTGTTCAACTCGGCTGTATTTGCGATATCCACGGGAAAGAGAACGAGCCGCCCGTGATGGCTGAGGTGTTGGGATTCCGTGACAGCACGGTTTTGATGATGCCCCTGGAGGACATAAGATCCATAGGCCCCGGGAGCCGTGTGGTTGCCAGACAACAAAAAGCCTCCGTATCCGTGGGGCCGCAGTTATTGGGGCGAATAATTGACGGGTTGGGCAGCCCCATTGACGGCCTGGGTCCATTGAATACCGATCATCATTATCCCATCTACGCCACCCCTGTGAATCCGTTGCTCAGGCAGCGTATTCGCAAAACCTTGGATATGGGCGTGCGTTCCATCAACGGACTGTTGACCGTCGGTTGCGGTCAACGCATGGGAATTTTTGCCGGTTCGGGTGTGGGCAAGAGCACCCTTATGGGGATGATCGCGCGCAAAAGCAGCGCCGATGTGAATGTGATCGCCCTGATCGGTGAACGGGGACGCGAACTCAATGAGTTCATTGAAAAGGAATTGGGAGAAGAGGGGCGCAAAAAATCAGTGGTGGTGGTGGCGACCTCGGATCATCTTCCTTTGGTTCGGGTGCGCGGGGCATTTGTAGCCACAGCCATCGCCGAGTTTTTCAGGGATCAGGGGCTGCATGTCAATCTCATGATGGATTCTGTGACCCGTTTCGCCATGGCGCAGCGTGAAATCGGATTGGCCTTGGGAGAGCCGCCGACCACAAAAGGATATACACCTTCTGTGTTTACGCTTCTGCCCAAGCTTTTGGAGAGAGCCGGAACTTGTGATCATAACGGTACGATTACCGGCTTGTATACCGTTCTTGTTGAAGGCGATGATATGAACGAACCCATTGCAGATGCGGCCAGATCCATTTTGGATGGGCATATCGTTTTAACCAGGGAACTGGCTGATCAAAACCACTATCCGGCGATAGATGTGCTCAAAAGCATCAGCCGGGTGATGGAAGATATCGCTTCTTTGCAACATAAGCACAATGCCGGACGGCTGAAAGAGTTGCTGGCCACGTATCGCAAAGCTGAGGATTTGATCAATATCGGCGCCTATGTCTCCGGCAGCAATCCCAAAATAGATCGTGCCATTTCCAAAATAGAGCAAATCAACCAATATTTACAACAAAATATCAGAGAGAATATTGATCTTGAGGTTAGTTTGCAGCAACTCGAACAGATAATGGGAAAATAGGTTTTCGCAGATATGGACTACCGGTTTAAATTGGAAGCGTTAAGACAGTACCGAACTTACCAGGAAGAGCTGCGGCAAAAAGAGATGGCCGAAGCGCAACGCCTTCGGGACCAGGCGGCGGATAGTCTTGAAGCGCTGATCGCGTTGCGCGATAAAACCGAAAAAGATTTGAGAGCTAAACAAAAAGAGTACACCACCGGCCCTCATCTGGCTATTTATAATAATTATCTGGATAAAATTGGCTCTGATATTTTTGCTCAAAAATTCAAATTGTCGGAAGCGCAAAAAATATTCACGATCAAAAGAGATGCTCTGCTGGCTGCCATGCAAAAGCGCAAGACTTTGGAAAAACTAAAAGAAAAAGGGCTAAAGGAACATTTGGAACAAATGAACAGCGAAGAGGCAAAATTTATCAACGAAATGGCCATCAGCCGCTTTACGATCAAACAAAGATAGGGGAAAATCATGCACACCCAACTTAAAATATTTGATTTGCCGCCTAAGGGATTATCCGCCGAAGGGTCGAAAACGGCCGCCAGGTTGTCCGGCCGGGAAAAAGATCCGGCATCTGATCAACTGACCGGATTTTTGGAGGTTATGGGGGCCATGCTGAATCTGGAGACGGCGCAACCGGAAAATTCGCTGGAACCTGTTGATACAATCACAGCCCTTGAAGATGAGACAGGGCAACTTCCCTTCATCATCGATTCCGGCCCGCAGGATGTGGAGCCATCCGAATTGATCCAAATGCTTTGGAATCTGAACAATGCCGTTGATACGCCACCGCCGAATTCAGAAGGGGCGCAACAAGGGGATCTGTTCATGGATCTGGCCAGGGCCCTGATAAATGATCAGATGCAAGACGATGGTGAATCGGCGCCTCTGCCTGATGGTGACGAAAATGAGAATTTGAAAGCGAAGTGGTTTCAAATTCTCAATCAATTAAAAACCAGCCCCCAGGCAGAGCAATCCGAAACAACAGTGATGCAAGACGCGGTTTCGGACAAGTCGGCTGCCGGAAGGTTGTTTGGAAACCTCGCTCAAAAGATCGAAATTGAAAAAACGGATGGGGGTGCTGGCGCCGACGTTGAAACCACCACACCGGATCGTGCTTTCAATGGTTTCATGCGTCACTTTTTTAAAGAAAATGGCGGTGTGTCCGCATCTTCTCAAGGCGAAGATGCGCCACCTCAAGTTGGAGAGCGCCAGACAGCAACGGCGGGCATTAAACCCTTTTCAGGTGAAAAGCCCGATATAAACGCTGAAATTGGAAAAACAGCGGAAACGGCCAATCATTTCAATTCGGAAAAACAGTCTCAAACGGACGGCGAAGCCCTATCCCGCGAAGCATTTCAAAAACCGGTGCCATCGGAAGATCCCTCTTCATTGGATGGAGATGAATTTTTCGGCAAATCATTTCAAAGAGCATCCGCCGATCCCATCCAGGGATCACACCATGGGGATTTTTCGCGGCTAAGCCTGAAAAGCGATCAGGGGGTGACGGATTTGTTGCCAAACAGGGAATCGGTACCCTTGGATAAAGAGAGTCAGTCCGATGTTATCCGCCAAATTGTACAACGCATGTCCATAAATACCCAGGGCAGTCAATCCAAGATGGTTATCCGGCTCAAGCCGGCGTTTCTGGGCAATGTGCATCTGCAGGTTTTAACGGAGAACCAGCAGGTTACGGTTCGCATGACGGCTGATTCCCTTGCCGTTAAGGAGATTGTTGAACAGAACCTTCAACATTTAAAAAACGAACTTCAGCATCACGGCCTTGAAATTCAGAAATTTGATGTCTTTGTGGGCAACGACAACCAAGGGTGGAAAAACGGGCAGGAACAGGCCGGATTCAGACAAGCTTTGCGCCAGCGTCAGCAACGCCCGGATGGCAACAAAAAAAATATTAAGGATGACAGTGGATTGTCCGCTGTGGAAACTCAAAACACACTAAAAGACCCGAGCGAGATAAATTATTTCGCATAGCACGAGGCCGAGGATTTATCAAAAAATAAGGTGTGCGTTTTGGCATGACTTATTGCCCGAAAAATCCAAAGGAGGATCAGATTATGACCGTTGTTGGATTGGATCAAGTCAGTTCGCAGGCCACTCAAACCAGCGAGTCCCCAAACTCAGTAATGGGAAAAGATGATTTTTTGAAGCTGCTGGTAACCCAACTTCAGAATCAAGACCCGCTTAACCCCGCCGACAGCACGGAGTTTACAGCGCAATTGGCCACCTTCTCATCCCTGGAAGAGCTGCAGAACATCAATACAACCCTTTCGGGGGTCAGCACGTCCCAGTCAATTTTGACCAATAGCCAGGCGGTGGACTATATCGGCAAACGAATACAAGCCCTCGGCGACCGGATTTATCTCAGTGACGGCCAGGCCGACCCGGTTGAGTTCACTCTTTCCGCGGACGCAGCAGGTGTCTATGTCAGGATATACGATCAATATGGTGAGTTCGTGCGGGATATGGAATTGGGCGCTCTTGGTTCGGGGCAGCATGGTGTGCAATGGGATGGTTTGGATGGCGACGGGCAACAGGCATCCGACGGGTCCTACCAGTATGAGGTCATTGCCATGGATGTCGATGGCAACCTGACAGATGTGACGTCATTTACAACCGGTACGGTGTCCGGTGTTTACTATAAAAACGGTACGGCCTACCTTGTTACCGCCGACCAGGAAATAGCGCTTGGAGATGTCGTCCAGGTATATGAATCAAACAATTAATCTGATCGTTTAATAAAGTAGTGAGTTTTATATCATGATAGGATCTATTTATTCCGGCATATCAGGTCTGAAGGCCAATACAAGCGCCATGTCCGTTATCGGTGACAACATTGCCAATGTGGACACAACCGGTTTTAAAACCTCCAAGGTATCGTTTTCAAATGTCTTCAGCGCCTCTCTGGGCCAAAGCAGCATGCAAATCGGTCGCGGCGTGAGTATGAACGGTATTGCCGCCAACTGGAACTCCGGGACAATGGAAACGACAAGCAATGTCACGGATTTGGCGATTAACGGACAGGGGATGTTTATCGTCAGCGATTCAAACGGCAGTGCCCAATACTATACCCGGGGCGGGCAATTTGAATTCGACAATGAAGGCTATCTCGTGAACCAGGATGACTTCCGGGTTCAGGGGTATCCCATTGATACCAGCGGTAATGTGGGCTCCATCGGCAATATTTCCATGCCGGCGGGAATGAGTGAACCTTCGGCCACAAATGAGCTCACCATGGGGTTGAATCTGGATGCCAACGCCACCACCGACTATGAAACGACCATCACGGTTTACGATTCCCTTGGCAATCCGGTGGATCTGACCTTTACATTTACCAGAGATACAACACCGGACTTCGATGGCACACCTGCGGCGGTGGAGTGGGACTACACCGTAACTTCGAGCAACACAGCATTGACAATTACACCGGCTTCGTTGACCTTGGGTTTCACCAGCAGCGGCGCCCTGGATATTGCCAACAGTACTGCGGCAACGGCTTCGGCAACAGGTCTTGGATCGGGACATGCCATAACCATCACAGGGTTGACGCCGGCCGCAGATATGAGCGGTGCCGACGCTTTGGTCTGGCGGTTCATTGATACCGCCGGAGCATCGGACGGCAACGTAACCAGCTACGCCGGTACTTCAACCAAAAATTCCCAAACCCAAAACGGGTATCCCACCGGGATGCTGCAGGGCGTATCCGTGGATGAAGACGGTGTTTTTACCGGTCTCTACTCAAACGGCACCATGTTGAGCTTCGCTCAAGTTGCCTTGGCCGATTTCGCAAGCTATTCAGGATTGCTGAAACAGGGCAGCAATTTATTTACCTCCTCCCTGGCATCCGGCCAACCGGTCATTCTGGTTCCAAATCAAGGCGGCGTTGGCGCCATTGCGCCGAGCAGTCTTGAAATGTCCAACGTCGATCTGGCCACGGAATTCGTTGAAATGATCACCACCCAGCGGGCCTATCAAGCCAACTCCAAGGTGATTACCACCAGTGATGAAATTCTTTCGGAATTAATCAATTTGAAACGCTAAGACGGCGCATTTGAATCGGCGGATTGTTTCCGGGGCGGGGTGAAAATCATGTAACGCCGCCCCGGAGATTCGCTGTCAATGCCTTGACTGTGCGCATTGAAATTGACGCTTTGCAACAGATACGACTTAATTTGAGATCGAACTTTTTGTCCCGTCCCCTTTGCCGCCAGTATCATGTTTTTTTATAACAAGCTGTAAAAATTATAAATAACGATAATTACAGGCCGGCCTCAACACTGGCGGCGCTTCATTGGGCCGGATGGCACGCTCCATGCTTTTCCCTGCTTACGAGATAATACTTATTGAAATATTGCGGATGGTTGGGAGGAAAGATTGGATTTAGCCACGCTACTCGGAATTTTAGTTGCCGCCGCTCTGGTCATCGGTTCAATCCTGCTCGGCGGGTCCGGTTCATGGTTCATTAATTACCCCTCATTGATGATCGTTCTCGGCGGCACAATGGGTGCAACCCTCATTAACTATCCCATGGCCGATCTTATCAGCGTTTTTAAAGTTACAAAAAATGCTTTTCGCCAGAGATCTTTTCAACCCATCGCCCTGATACCGAAAATGGTCAGTTTCGCCAAAAAGGCCCGGCGGGAAGGAATTCTTTCATTTGAAACCCAACTGAAACATGTGGATGATCCATTTCTGGTTCGCTGCATGCAAATGGCCATTGACGGCATGGAGGTCGAATCCATTGAAGAGGTGCTCAACACGGAAATCATGTGGTTGGAAGAGCGACATCGCCTGGGAGCGGAAATCTACACGAGTATGGGTACCTTTGCCCCGGCCGTCGGTATGCTTGGAACCATCATCGGACTGGTTCAAATGCTGATGCAAATGAAAGACCCGACTGCCATCGGTGCCCCCATGGCAGTCGCGTTGTTGACC
>JBFFHG010000040.1:0-10365 GCA_041557055.1 Desulfosarcinaceae bacterium | reverse complement strand
GCCGGAAAAAAATAGGAGCCGCCCGATCGGACGACTCCCTTATTAGGTCAAATAAAACGAACGAAAATTATTGGTTTCGTTCTATGCGATATTGGTAGGTTTTACCATGGCTGCTGAATTGGCGCTCGATGTTGAAGCCGATATCGGCAAGCAGCTGCTGATCGTTGACCAGCCGTTTGGCAAGCTGGCCGGCGTCCTTGAATCCGAAATTTAGCCCGAAATCCTTGGTGATGCGTTTTAAGGCCGAAAACAGCCTCCCGGCAAATAGCGGCTCCATGGCATTTGAGGTTTGGAATTCGACCTGGTACCTCTCGATGAACCCGGAAACGTAATTTGCGCGGTCATCATCGCTGTAACGGGCCTTTTCATCAAGCTTCAACGCTTTGGCATAGGCATCGAATAGCGTGTGCAGAGCTGAAGCGATTGGATTCGAAATGCGGGCCGTCTCCCGGCTGGTGGCGTTAAGGGTATCGAGCCACCCGGTAAAATCCTCATTCAGGTTCTCCAGCCCGGCGTTGATCTCTTCCTGGGTGCCGCCGGCCAGCATCATGAGATACATCAGGCTCAGGTACTCATTGCAGCGCCGTTTGTCGTGACCGCCAAGTGAAGCGTGGATCAGCTCCATGACCCGCTTTTGTTTTTCCTGCCGCATGAGGGCCAGCACCATTGAGGTGCGCTTGATGATCACCGAAAGGATCAGGTCCCGGTGGGCCTGGATGTCGGCGATCACCTTGGCTTCCAGAAAACAGCAAGAGTCCTGGTGGGACACATCGAAATCGATGGTAAAGGTCCGAGACAAAATTTCGGCCAGGTCCCCGCACAGCGGCTCGATGCCGGTGGTGTTGATCAGGCACTTGGTCTGCTCGGTCACGGTTTCCGAGTCGGTCCCTCCCCGACGTTTCTCACGGGCCACCCCCGTGATACTGGTCAGCATGAACGCCGTAAGCTCGTCGGTCATCTGCTTGACCTCGATGTTGTCCAGCACGATAAGCGGGTTCTGGGAGCCGTCGGTGTAGTTGGCGGCGTCGGTGGACTTTTTATGCTGGGGGCTGCCGTAAAGCAGCGTTGAAATCAGCTTGCTGGCGGTGGTCTTGCCCGATCCGGCGGGGCCTTCAAAGCGGGTCATGGGCTTGGTGCTGCTAAAATCCATCAGCAAAAAGCAGCACAGCCAAGCCAACACCAGGAGTCGCTCGCCCGGGCCGCAGGTCAGGTTGTTTAAGATCAGCTCGGCTATCAGGCGGTCGGCCTGGACCGGATCGGCTTCCGGCAAAAAACAGATCGGCTGCATCTTGCGCGAATCGGTCAGGATCACACCGTCGGCATTATTGCCGTTGGCCATGATCTCCACACCGTCGGGAGTGATCTTGGCAATCTGGTGCGCATCGTTGTTGAGGTTGAACCAGACGGTCTGGCGGTTGATGTCGGTGTGCAGCCAGGAGAAATGATCGCGTTCGCGGCCCCGGTTGGTCGCCAGGCTGGCCAGCACCTCGAAAAAGGTCCGTCCGCCGCTGCTGGTCGGCACCATTCCCGTGTGCTTGTAAAGGATGGCCGAATAAAGACGCTTGCGGCCGCGATCGCCGCTGTCCATCCAGTAGATGGCGCTTTCAAAACACATGATTGGCTCACCCTGGCGGGTGCGAAAATACATGGCGCCGTTAGCTGTGAACCAGTCATAGGCAGCCTCGGCGGCCCGGGTGTAATCGGCGGCGCCGTCTTCTAGCTCGGTATCGATCAGCACTTCTTCGATGCGGGCGCGGCAGGATCCGGCCGGTGCATTGCTGGAGCGCTTGGCCCGCACACGTTCCTCGCGCCGGCTGCGCTTTCCCGCCTCCTGAGCCTTGCGTTGGAGGGATTTGATCTGCTCTCGCAAAGCCGTGACGGACACCTGGTCCTTGCCGAGTTTGGTTTGCATTACCTTCAACAACCGGGCCTGTTCGAGCGGCGAGCTTTTGGCGATCTCCCACAGGACCGGTTCTAAGGTTTGGTCGATGTCCCGTTGGTCTTTGTCCGTCGGCAGGCTGTCGATGGCGAACTCGATCGGGGCGCGCGCCTGCTCGAGAAGCTTTTCAAACTCCTCCCGTGTGTGGCCGGAAGCAAAGTAGTCGTTGACATCGATCTTAGCGGCCGCCAGCAGGTCTTCGGCCTCTTTCAAATCCTCGGCCGGCCGGCCTTTGAGCAAATTGGCCAGTTCCTTGGGACCGACATTGGCCGTCACGCCGAACTTTTCACTCAGTGTTTTGCGCGCCGCAAGCTGGACCTCCGGAAGCGGCAAAGTAACCAATCGGGTGTCGATCTTGTGTTCGGCCAGGGTGCGGGCCGTCTGCAGGGCGCCCTTGAGCCCGGCTTGGGAGATCTCGTTGTCCTGGCAGATGAAAACGGTGTCGACCCCGCGCAGCTTGGGGATCAATCGCTCCCAGTCAGCACCGCGGATGCGCACGGTGACCGGCGAGACGGCGGGCAACCCCTGCTGCATGAGTGCAATACAGTCGGTAACCCCCTCGGTGATGATGACAAGGCCGGGCTTTGTGAAAAGGCAGTCTTCGTTATAGAGCACCGCGTTGTTGATAAAGGGGGCGATATAAGGGCGATTATGCTCGTCAAAAACCGGCAGCTTTTTGTATTTGCCCTGCTCCCAGCCGGCCTCGGGTGTCCAAGGCGTCTTACGGCCGATCGTAAAGACCACGCGACCTCGGCTCCAATAGGGGAATAGGATCCTCTTTTCGAAAAAAGGATTCAGCCCATCCTGGCTGGTGGGCCTGAATGCGCCGGTGGCGGCCAGCTCCCTCTTGGAAAAGGCATTGTCGCCGGTGGTCAACGCGGCAACCACGCCGGGCGCATTGTCGGCATAACCGATCAATAGATCGTCGATGGTCTCATCGCTGATCGCATACTTTGACTTGAGCCACTCCAGGACCTTGGGCGAATCCTTCAAGCGGGCGTGATAGAACCGGGCCAAGGTGGTCAGGGCATCCTTGACCCGGACTTCGAAAGCACGGTTCGCTTCGGTTCTTTCCAGGCCTTCCTGCGTCAAACCATAGCGAGACAATGGCGGCAGGCCGGCTTTTTCGGCCAGAAAGTCGCGGGCCTGCCGGTGGGAGTCCGGCATCGGCCCGGACTGGCCCGCGGTGACCGTGGCCGATTGGATGAATTCGACCAGCTGCAGTATATCGCCGCCGACCCCGCAGCCGAAGCAATACCAGCCCTGCTTGTCGAGCATGACGTGCAGCGAGCGGTGCGACTGGCTCTGGTGGTTGGGGCAATCGCACATCAACCGCTGCGGGGTCTCCTGGATGATTCTTCCCGGGAGCAGCTGGGGTGCGACCTCGCCGATATCCAGTTCGGTTATCAGCCGGTAGTATTCACGGACATTATCCACTGCGCTCATGCACCGCCGGCCCCCACTGCCTTGACGCCCTGCGCGCCTTCGAGAAACAGGGCCAGGAATGTCCGGCGGTCATCCACCTGGCAGCGCTTGGCGCAGTTGTGAATCCCCCAGTGATCTCCCAGCACGATGGCCGTGCGCCGGGCACGGGTCACACCGGTATAGAGAAGGTTGCGATGATGCATGAAAGAGTGGGATTTGTGGATTACTACCACGGCGCAAGGGAACTCCGACCCTTGCGTTTTGTGTATTGTCAACGTGTAGGCAAGCTGCAGGTCCAGCAGATCGGCGGACCCCTTGGCGATCTGAACCGGCATGCCGTCGAAGTCGATGACCAGCGTGCCGTTGGCCAGGACATCCACAACCCGGCCGATGGCGCCGTTCATCACATTGAGATCGTAGTTGTTACGGGTCTGGATCACCTTATCGTGCTTGAAAAGCGGCGGGCGGCGGCCAGGTTGAACCGGCGGCACCTCCACGTTCCAGAGCTTTTTCTGGATCAGTCTCTGCAGCGCCTCGTTGAGCTCCTTGGTCCCCAGCGGTCCTTTGTGGGTGGGCGTAAGCACCTGGACATCCTTTATGATGTCAAAACCTAGGGCCTCTAAACGCGTTTCAAACAGCTCCAGCAAAAAGGCCCGGGCGGCCACGGGATCGGTGAACTGGTCCACCAGGTACCAGTCGCGACAACCTCCGGCGGAGGTCTCGCTTGTCTTGCGCATCTCGCCTTTGAGAACGGCTGTGCAGTTCTCCTTTAAAACGCCGGCCTGGCGCACGACCTTGTCCAGGACCACGGTGGCCACGGCGCGGCTGGCGATCAGGTCGCGCAGGATGTTGCCCGGGCCGACCGGCGGCAGCTGGTTGTGGTCTCCGACCAGCACCACGGCCGTGCGGGACAGATCCACGGCCTCGAACAGATGCCAGGCCAGGGGCACGTCCACCATGGAAAACTCGTCCACGATAAGGACGTCGGCTTCCAGCGGGTTTTCCCGGTCCCTGGCAAAGGATTTGCCGTCGTAACCCAGCAAGCGGTGGATGGTGGTTCCGCTGCGGCCACTGACCTCTTCCAGGCGCTTGGCGGCCTTGCCGGTCGGAGCGGCCAGCAACACTTGAAGGTCGCACTCTTCGCAGATGGCGTTGATCACCGAAACGGTGAAGCTTTTGCCCGAACCGGCGCCGCCGGAGATCAGGCTGATGGAATGCTCCAAGGCCGAGTGCACCGCCTTGAGCTGTTTTTCATTGAGCGTGGCGGCGCATCTGCGGATCAAGGCGTCAAGGTTCTTGACCGACTTGAAATGCGGATTGACCTCATGTGCGCGTCCGAACAGGTCGGCCAGCTCGCTTTCCATACGGATGATCTCCGGCAAAGCCACTACGAACCGTCCGCTATGGGAGTCGCAGGCCAGCGTTTTCTCATCGATGAGTTCGTCCAGGGCCTTTTCAATGCGGATGCGGCTGTCCAGGGTATCCATGACCAACAGCAGGTTGGCCTGGTCGACCAGGTCCTCGTATTCGATCCAGCAATGGCCGTTGTCCAAGGCCTCGCGCACGCAGTATTGCAGGCCGGCCCGGGTGCGCGGCTGATGGTCCTTGGGCGTGCCGAGCTTGCGGGCGATCTTGTCGACCTTTTTGAAGCCGAAGCCGCGGATCTCGCGGATGAGGATATAGGGGTCCTGTTTTAATACATCCAGGCAGTTGCCGCCCAGCTTTTCCACCAGGGTGGTCACCTGGTGGTGGGTCAGGCCGAAGGCCGACAACCAGGCCAGCACTGTGTTGACGCTGCGGTTTTTTAGCCACTCCTCCTGTAGGCGAAGGGCGGCATCTTCGGGCAGGCGCGCTGCCCGGGCGATACTTGCAGGGTCCTCGATCAGGGTCTGCTCGAAGGCATCACCGTACTTTTCGACGATGATTCTGGCCTTGGCCGGACCGATGCCCTTGATCTGCGGATGGTTGGCCAGGTAATGGATCAGCCCTTCCGGGTCCAGCTCGAGGTCATACTCCATGCCGTCGACCTTGAACTGGCGGCCGTACTTGGGATGGGTGGACCAGGATCCGAGCAGGACCACCGGCTGGTTTTCCCTGGCGAACAGGTTGCCGGCAAACTGGATCTCTTCGCCTGTGGGGGTAAGTAATTTGCCGGCGGAGAACTTGGGGCCGGCGTAGTAAACGCGCTCTATTCTTCCCCGGAGTCGCGCCGGGGTTTTGGCATGCTTTGACATTTCGCGATCCTCCGGTGAAAACGTGTCAGGTACTCTTCAACAAAGCAGCAGGCGGCTTGCCGGTCCGAACAGAAAAAGACGGGAACACCGAAGTCGACGACGATGGAGGCGACCGTTGCGATTATTGCGTGCGGATGGGCATCGCTGCGGTAGCGGCCGTCCACCAGATCGCGGAAGTTGCACTCGACCACCACGCAAGCTGCTTCGAAAGCTGCAAGCTTTTGCAATTCGCGGTGGAACCGATTACGGCCCCTGATCACGGTGGTAACGAAGTCCGCCAGGGACTTTCGCTCCACCGCGACCCGGTCCTCCATGCCGGCCAGGGAGTAATCCCCGGCCGGCAGCGCCTTGCTAACGGCGGTGATCTTTTCAGGATCGAAGCTGTAGGGTTCCTGCTCGCGCGAGTCGACGACGACGGTGATCCGGTCCATGATCAGAACGGGATCATGTCTTCCATGGCCGCGCTCGGAATCTCGGGGTCGTCGGCCAGGACGATGCGTCGGTTGAAGTAGATGTTCTCGTTTTCACCGCGGGTGCGCTTGGTCACCTCCAGCTTGACGTTTAAAAGCTGTTCAAGGTACCCGGGAAGATCCGATAACTTGGAAAGCTGCAGGCCGCAGGTGTACAGGTCCTGCTTGAGCCACTTGATGTTTTCGGCGCTGGCCATCACGTTGTTGCGCCACAGCATGCGCCCCTTGTGGTTGGGTGCGAAAATGCGCAGGCTCCACTTGAGCATGGGATTGCCCGAGGTCTGGGCGCGGGTGAGCTCGACTTTATCGACATTGACCTGGTACTTGCCGTCGGGCACGGGGTCGAAATCGCGCTCTTCGACTTCGGCGGCTTCGAAGGCATCGTCGAACTGGGCCAGGTCGAGATTGTCTGCATTTGGATTGCCATAGTTTTCCATGATTCGTACTCCTTACTGGTTAAGATTTCGCCGTCGCATTCGCGTTCGGCTCCGACTTGGGCCGGGCGGCACCCGCCGCGGTTCCGGCCGCCGTGTTGGAAAAGTCCTTGATGAAGGTTGGAAAATCCAGGGGGATCACTTCGGGCAAGCGCCCGGTGCGATCGCCGGCATCGTAGTTGGGACTGGGCTTGGTGCGCATCACCCGTTGCCAGGCGGGCTTGCCATCATCGCCGGGCTTCATCTCCAGGTCGCAGAACAGGATCAGGTCGACCAGACCGGTCACCAGTTTACGGGCCTTGTCCGGCAGGGTGGGCACGATGCGGGTGTGCTTGCCCGTGCGGGTTTCGATCTCTTTTTCCTGGGAGTGGGAGATCAGAATCAGGCCGTAGGGCAAGAAGGCCAGCTTGTTGAGCACCCGCTGGAACTCGTTGTTGATCAGGGCGTAGCCCTTGCCGTATCCCAGGTCGGATTCATGCTCGATCTTGAACTTCTTGCAGACATAATCCGCGCACATCTTGTAGGCGTTATCCACCGTGTCGATGACGTTGGTTTTGAAATCGTGCTTGCCCTCGGCGATCTCGGCGCAGGCCTGCAGCAGGTCCTCCCAGCAGGTGATGGGTGACTGGAACACCTCAAGGGCGTTGAGGCCCGGCTCGGTGGCCAGAAACAGCGCATTTTCGGCTTTGGAGCACCATGTCGATTTTCCGATCTTGCTCGGCCCGAACACCAGAGCGGTCAGATCGGAAAGCAGGTTCTTGGGTTTGGTCTTAGTCTTGGGAAGCATGTTCTTTTCTCCTTATGGTTGGGGGTCTAAAAAACCGGGGCGGCGTCTTCACCGGTCCCGTCCCGCAGTTCTTCGTGCGGGGCGACACGTTCGTAATGGTTTTCGATGACGTTGGGATTGCCGCCGCTGCGGCACAGTGGAAAGTAGGCGCACGGGCGCCCGTACTGGAAACAAAAGCCGGTGTTGCGGTAAAACCTTCCGCGCCTGCAGGCGTCGAGCATGGCCTTGGTCAGCTCCCACAATTCTGCCTGCAGTTCGGCGAACTGGTCGCGGGATAAAAAGAGCATCTCGCGGTGGAACATCCCCTGCTCGGCGTACTTTTCCCGTAGGCGGGCCTGGAAGCTTTCGTCGTCCTCTGGCATTTTG
Source organism: Desulfosarcinaceae bacterium (assembly GCA_041557055.1). Lineage (GTDB taxonomy): Bacteria > Desulfobacterota > Desulfobacteria > Desulfobacterales > Desulfosarcinaceae > JARRKU01. The sequence goes on along the minus strand of JBFFHG010000040.1, from coordinate 2,710 downwards.
CGCTTGGCGCTGGTCTTGCCGGTCTTGGACTTGGCGATCAGCTCGGCGCGGCGGGCCTCATATTCGGCCTCGGTCTCGCCCTGGCCCTGGCGCAGCCGGGCCTTTACCAGCACGTTGTAAATGATGCCGGAGATGGTGATGCCCAACGTTTGCTCGATGTACCAGGCGTATAGGATGATCTGAAAATCGGTCCACAGCCGCTCCAGGTAGCCGGCGTCGATCTGGGAGGCTGTCTTGTGTTCCAGCAGGAAATACTGTCCGTCGTGTTTCACGATCCCGTCTACCTTACCGGCCAGCATGAAGCTACGTGAAGCAGCGCCCGTGGCCGGGTTGACGATGGGGCCTTTAAAGGTCTTTTCCAGGGTGATGACTTCGAAATCTTCGACCGTATAGTGTCCGGAGTAGGCCTTCATCATGGCCGTGGCCAGGTGCCAGTCGGCCTGCTGGTCGGCATTCTGCGCCCGGTTCGCGTAAGTGCGATCGATATGTTCGATGACCTTGGCAAGATCCCGCTGCCCGTGCCAGAGCTCCAGGCATTCGTGGATCACCGAACCGAAGTACAGGTTGGGGTTGCGGGTGAGCGGCACCAGTTCGTCGATGTAGCGCCACTTGCAGGCCATGCGGCAGTTACGGAAAAGCCGCCACATGGAATAGGTGGTTGTGGTCAGCTCGCTCATATCGCCGCCTCCATGGAATTTTGCGGGGCGGTGGTTTTGGCCTTGGATGCGCAGGCGCAACCGGACGGAGCGACCCGCTCGATGCGGACCGCGCGTTCACCGTATTCGCGGGTGGCAAAGCCCGTGAATATCCGGGCCAGGTCCCGGCCGACCGGGGTGACCGCGTTGATGATGCAGGTGCGGTTGGGCTTGTCGATGATGAACCCCACCTCCAGGCGCACCCGTGAGCGGCTGTGCAGGCTTTCGACGGCCAGCAGCGCCAGCATGAAGGTGTCTTCCATATCCTGGGCCGGGACTGCCTCCTTGTCGAATCGGTACTTATAGGTCTCTTGAGTCATGGCAATACTCCTCTCGATTTGATGATCAGATGACCGAGGCCCCGGTCGGCCGCTTTGTTCGGCACGCTGCATACTTACCGGGACCGGTGCCGATCCGTCGGGGATCAAACGCAGTCGTCCAGTCCGGCATCTCGAAACGCCTCTCGGATCCTGGTCAGCTTGTCATAGAGAGTGGTCCGGGGAACCCCCGTTTCCCGGGCAATCTCGGCCATGTTGCTTTCGCGCAGCCGTTCGCATAAATCGCGCAGGTCCTCCGGCAGTGTGTCGAGCACGCGCTCTACGTCCATGTGCAGGTTGCTGATCGCTTCCTGCCGGGTTTCTTTTTCGGAGTTGCCCAGGTTGCCTTGGCTGTCGACATGATCGATCAGTTCCCGGGTGTCTCCCCTATCGTTTCCATGGGGCGTGTTGAGCGACACGCGGCACAGGCGCCAATCCCGGCATCGGGCATGACGGGCCTCGAGCAGGGTGGCGATATGCCGTTCCACGATTCGGGCTATGAAGGTCGTTTTCTTGGCCTTGGCCGGATTGAAGTGGCGCATGCGCTGCAGCAGATCGACCATGAGTTCCTGTTCCAGGTCCTCGCGATCGGAAAAGGTCAAACCGTAACGGCCGACCAGTTGTCTGGCTTTATGTTTGATGATTCGAACGGCATAGTCGTCGACTGCTTCGAATAAATTGTCAGAACCCATTGAAACCTCCTCGTGGCCGAGGGGCGTGGGTGCCGACAGAAGCAGGGACCAAACGAACGGAGGCGTTGCAGGTTCACCGCGTCAGCGGCACCCACAACGCCTCCACTTTGTGGCCGGTTAGTTGTCAGGTAGCGAAAAACAATTGAATTAATTTATAATCGGAGAAATAGCTTCCCGTTGTCAGGCGACATTCTCCTCGATAATCATTTTAAACGGCAGGCCGTGTTTTACTTCGATCGAATGGATAACACCGTCGCCCATTGCTTGGATTTGGGCGAACAGATCGCGCACCTGAGCTTTGAGGGTGAAATCCGGTTTGGCAACTTCAGGCCGCGGGCCGTTCTCGCCGCAAAATTTCACTTCACGCACCACGCGCGGCGGCGGATCGAAAAGCAACTCGCCTTTTCTGACGACAAGTTTTTCAATCGAGCCGAAGTTCATGCGTTGCATCAATTCAACGAGTCGGGCTTTGGGTTGTGAAAGGGAAGATTTGGTTAAATTGTTTTTGATTTCCTGCATGACAATTCTCCAGAAAAGGTTGAGTAGATGAGCCGCACCCTGTGCGCGGCTTTTAACCTCCGGAGAAATTGCAGGAAATGATGATAAAAATTCGGGCTGGGCCGCAACCCACTATAATATCTCGGGTTACGGTTGTTGGATGTGGTTGTTGCAGTTGCAGCAAATCATGCGAACTGCAAATTTGGAATCATTTTTTAAAGGCCATTACTTGTGAAAGGTCGTTGGCACCTTCCCAATAGTATTTGAGTTCTTTCTCCCTCTCGTCATTGATGGCACGTGAAATATTCGAAACATTGGTGTTTAACCTATCGGCGAGTTGTTTTTGAGTCGGACGGGGGAGAAGTTCAGCGATTCCTGTTTTTTTGCGGGTGGAAAACGCAAAATCACGCGCCGAATGCAAATGATTCCTCAATTCCTTTTTTAGTGCATCAATGAGCGCGGCCCGGGTAGCACGCTTTTTCGGCGGTGTCTTTTTGCCTTCCGGGAT
>JBFFHG010000039.1:0-10553 GCA_041557055.1 Desulfosarcinaceae bacterium | reverse complement strand
GATCAGTGCGAATAACACCGTAGGCAAAATCGAACACCTTCAACCCCTGGCCGGTCACCACACCGATACCTGTGGCCGCCAATCCGGGATCAATGCCGATCAGTTTATATGCCATTGAACTTGCTTCGAGATGAAGTTGTCAACCCAGTGCATGCAGCATGCGCCACCAACTGCCGGGATGCCGCGCGGCCGTATCTTGCGATCCCGCGTCAAAAATCTTTGAGCTTCTGACTGGCAATGGTGGCTTCGGAAGATTTTGGATATTTTTTCACCAGCTCTTGCAGTATTAAACGGGCGCTGGGTTTTTCTCCGATTTGCTGAAGCGCCAGCCCCTGTTTCAGCATGGCCGAGGGCACTTTGTTACCGTTGGGGTACTTCTCCATGACAGCCTGGTATTCCAGGATAGCTCTTTCGTACCATTTTTCGCGATAATAACTCTCGCCAATCCAGAATTGGGCATTGTCCACATTTTCAGACTTGGGATGATCCTGGATAAGCTTTTGGAAAAGCTGCCTGGCTTTGTCCATTTCACCGTTGTCATAAGCCTGACGCGCATCGGAATAAATCTGCTGGTCCGACGCCGGTGCTTTTTGAGCGGTACTGCCGGCCCGTGCGTCTGAAGGCGGAGGGGCTTTTTTGGCCTCCAGGTTTAAATATTGTTCCAACCGGGTAAGGCGCTGATCCATTTTGGCCACGGAGAGGTTTAATTCGTCGAGGCGTTCCTGGCGTTTCTGGCCGGCGGACTGGTTATCAGCGACCTTGCGCTTGGCAAGGTATTCGATCTCTTCCACCCGCCCGTTGAGCAGCCTGACCTCCTGCTGCAATGCGTCCACGGTGGCAGTCAGCCCGGCATATCGGCCGCGCATGATTTTCTCCGAACTATCCCGATTTTCTCCAAAAGCGCTCAGGTCGCTGCGCATCTGTTTGCTTAAACTCTCGTTTTGCTTCTGAAGCTCCTTATTGCGGTATTCTATAGTTTCCAGCCGCCGCTCAAGAATGACCACATCTTGTTGGAGAGCGACGCATCCCGAGCAGAGAAAAGCCACGCTGCAAATCGTCAGTAATGTCTTTTTCATAATCCTGGGCCGATCTTCCGGAATTTAGGAATTTGGGTGCGTGAATGACCACCGGGACGGGCATCGCCCCGGTGGTCACGATTGATCAAGGATTCAGAATGATTCATTCGGTCCATGGGAATCCCCTGATGAACGGATCTTCCTTTCCGGACAAATGAAAACGAAATCTGACTAATTGAGGTTGAAATGGGCGCGCCGATTCTTGGCCCACGCCTCTTCATTGTGTCCGGTATCCATGGGATGTTCTTCGCCATAGCTGATGGTGCTGATCTGAGATGCATTGACCCCCAGATTCACCAAGAATGATTTAACCGCTCCCGCGCGACGTTCGCCCAGGGCCAGGTTGTAGGCATCCGTGCCGCGCTCATCGCAGTGACCTTCAATGGTAACACTGTATCCGCCGCCTGTGCTTAAAAGATAGTCCGCTTTCTGGCTCAGTGTTTCCTGGGCCGTGGGCAGCAACGTAACGCTGTCAAATTCAAAATAGATGTCATTGTTGACAAAAGCATTGCGGGCAGCCATCATGGCGCGTTGTGCCTCTTCGGCTTGCAGGCGTTCGGATTCAAGACGGGCTTTTTCCGCTGCCTCGGCGTCCGCCTGAGATGTGTCCTCCATCGGCTGCTCAACCGGGGTAACCTCCGGTTCGGACACGACCTGCTTTTTGGCGCACGACACGGTAAACAGCATGGCGGGCAAAATTAAAACGAGAGCCAAAACGATCCAATTGTTTTTCCTCATTTTTCCTCCTTTTTTCGATAATATTTATTATTGTTACGGCATGTTAGGTGACCACTTGGGATGCGACTGTTCGCCCGGCGCTCTCAACAAACGCCTTTGATCGGTCCCGAAAGCGGTCATAACGTAAATTTTGGATTTTCCCTCACGGGTCGAACTGAAGGCGATCAGACTTCCGTCGGGACTCCATGACGGGCATTCGTTATCGCCCTGGTTGTGGGTTAATTTAACCGGGTTATTACCTTCAATATCAATAACATAGATGTTAATTTCGCCGCCTTCCATGGACGAATATGCAATCATCCCCCCTTTAGGAGACCAGCTGGGTTGGGTGTTGTAGTTTCCTTCAAATGTGAGTCGTTGAACACGGCCGTTGCCTAATTCCTGGATATAAATCTGCGGTTTTCCTGATCGGTTGGACACAAAGGCAAATTTCCTGCCGTCGGGTGACCAGGACAAATCCACGTCAATGCCTCGGCTGTCGGTCAATCTTTTAATCATTTTACCATCGCCGGTCAACAGATAAATTTCCTGATCACCGCTAAATGACAGGCTAGCTGCTATTTCAAATCGTGTGGGAGACCAGGACGGGGCAATTTGAACTCCTTTGAGCCCTATATTTTTTTCCATCCCGTTTTTGAGATTTCGGATAAAAATTTGAGACGGTCCATTGACAAATGAGGTGAAAGCAAGATGGCTGCCGTCCGATGACCAGGCCGGAAAGGAGGTGATACTCCCCTTGCGCGTCAACTGACGGACATTACGCCCGTCAAAATCACACAAAAAGATCTCCTTGTGTTTGCTTCCATTGGATACAAAAGCCAATTGACTGTCGAAAAACCCCGGATTTCCGGTCAGGGCCAGCAAAACTTCGGAACAAAACCGGCGAACGATGGCGCGCTGATCTTCACTTGCCCCTCGATACCTTTTGCCAATCAGCAACTTGGACTTGAAGGTGTCGAACAATCGCAGTTCAACCACCATGTTGTTCCCTTGGACCTGCAGACCCCCGGTGATTAAAAGCTCCGCTCCCACCGACATCCAATTGGTAAAATTAAGATCTTTTTCAGTAATGCCCGAGCGCTGCGGATCGTAGAGAAAACTGCCGCGGTCCAGCATTTTGAAATATCCGCTGAACTCAAGCATCTCCTGCAATTTATCCGCGAAAGGCGCGATCCGGGTCATTTCGTCCGGAGTGGCCGCCAAGGCCTTGAACACCGGAACGGCCATGGGAATCTTACGCGAAAAAGGGTTGGTCAAATCAAAATATTTAATCTCGGCCGCAAGCGCCCCCGGAAAGCAACAAAGCACGACCAACAACACGACCGGTCTGAATAAATCTTTCATTGTTTTGTTATGAATTGTCACCTGAGCCTCTGTTTCTCTTCTGTTAGAGGTTGTGCGAAATCCTTTTGCCATCGGAATCAACGGACACCCTCGGGTGTAAAACGAAGTCCCATTTGGATATAAGGCATGTTCAAGGCCTCCGGATGAGGCTTGACCGGACTGGTTTTAACGATGGCTTTGTAAGCGGAATCATCCAGATAAGGGTTCCCGGATCGATCTGTAAAAAAAATATCCACGATCTTCCCATCCGGCATGACGTTGAATGCGATACTGGCCACCATTTGTTTGCCGCCCCCTGCCAGTTGCTCGGCAAAAGCCCAATTTTTCTGAACAGCATATGCGATTTCCAACCGATAAAGATCGATCTGCTCGATCTCTTTTTGACTGCCGCGCCCGAACCCGGCACTTGCGCCGGTCGCCTTGGCATTCGGTATTTCTTCTCCACCGGCCGATCCGGGCTTGCCCTCCCTGGCGACCTTCTCGCGAAGTCTTTTTATTGTATCCTCCAGAGGTTTGGGCGGCAGGGTGTCGACTTTATTGGTTACGCGCCGCAACGTATTTTTCAATACCTTTTGAGACTTGAAGGTTTTGTATTTAAGCGCGCTTTTGGTCTCTTTTCGCACGGGGGCCACCGACACCTCAGGTTCGGCCTCAGGTTCGGGTTGGGAAACCGAAACCGGTGCCTCTTCCTGCGGTTGCAGTTGCGCCGGCGCCTCTTCCGGGGCCTGCTCTGCAGCTTTTTCAACGCCTGTTGCGGTGGTTGAGGCAGCTTTCATTTGGGCCAGATCGACCATTTGAACATCAATAATTCCAGGAAGATAGGATGGTTCCGGCGCCCACCATCCGGGAAAAATGACAACCCCCAACATCAGCAAATGGGCCCCCATGGAGATGCAAAGGGGCCAAAAAAAGGGATGTTTCGCCCCGTTTGCCGTGTATGCCTGTGAATTCAGGATCATCTTAACTTTCGGACCCCAACGTTGACCTATCGCCGACGTTGTTTGGATCGTTCCTCTTCCACCGGCACGGTCACCATACCCAGCTTTTCCACACCAGCGCCCTTGATTTCAGCCATGACTTTAACCACAACGCCGTAGGGAACGCTCTGGTCAGCCCGAAAATAGACTTCCCGATCAGATCTGTTTTCTAATATTTTCAATAGCTTATCACGCAAATAATCCGCTTCAACGGCAAAATCGTTGATATGAACCTGTTGATCTTTGTCAATTGTAATAACGAGGTTATCCTTTTGGGCCACCAAAGGCTTGGCCGTTGCCTCGGGCAGGCTGACATCCACGCCCTGCATCATCATCGGTGCGGTGACCATGAAAATCACCAGCAAAACCAACATCACATCCACAAAAGGCGTCACATTGATATCAGACATCAAACGGTCGGCATTGGATTCAATAGCCATGGTTAAGCTCCCTGGGTTGGAAGGATATCGCGTTCGACGATATTCAGAAAATCGGCCGAAAAACTGATCAATTCCGACTCAACGACCTTAATTTTCTGCATGAAATAGTTGAAGGCGATAACTGCCGGAATGGCCACGGCAAGGCCCGCGGCAGTGGCGATCAGGGCTTCCGAAATACCCGGCGCCACAACGGCCAGACTGGCTGAACCGCTTTGCCCGATGCCATGAAAGGAATTCATGATGCCCCAGACCGTTCCGAAAAGGCCGATAAAGGGTGTGGTGTTGCCTGTTGTGGCCAAAAAAGGCACCATCTGGGTCATTCGGGTGGTCTCGGTATTAATGGCCCGGCGCAGGGCCCGTTTGACATTGTCGGCGCCGGTAATTCGTCTTTTCATAGGCTCAGGTGCTTCCATTCCGTCTTCAACGCCTGAAGACCGCCCGCTTTGGCTGACTTTTTTCAGTTCCACATAGCCGATTCGAAATATTCGGGCGATGGGGCAGCCGGCCAGTTGTTTGGCCTTGACATAGGCTCCGGCCAGATCGCGGCTTTTCCAGAAGTATTCGATAAAACGGGTCGATTCCCGATAAGCGCGGTGAATGTAGCGCCATTTAATAATGATGATGGTCCAGGAGGTCACTGAAAAAAAGAGCAGCAACAGCAAAACGAGTTGGACCATGAGACCGGCGTTGTTCAGTATTTGAATAATATCAAACTCAGTATTTGTCATTCCCCTACTCTCCTACCTATAATTTGGCTTGCAAGGCTGCTTGCCTTTTTGGATGTGACGGAATCAATACGGGTTCATATCGGTACCGGAAATGCTTTTTTGGGTGAGTATCCGGTTTGGCGGTAACGAATCCTTTTGTAAGGCCTCGGCGCGTCCGGCGCCATCGATAAAGTGATACAAGAAACGATGTCGCATGCGGATTCTTTTGGCGTTATATCTATACAAACCCAAACCAAGTGTCAACAAAATTGATGGGGGCAAGAGCATATTAAACGGCACGACACACCATATATGGTAACAAGTCAAAAATGAAACACTGGCGATTGTATGGTTGAGATTGCCAACCCGCCGGCCGGTGAATTTCAATGCCAGACGCTATCACTCAATGTTCGGTTTTCATAAAACGGGCAGTTCGGCGGCAGTGGTGACATTCAAGAACGACTCTGATAACATGATGGGCATTCGTCTCGATAAGAAATTAATATTGCAGACCTTTTACGAGGCCATCAACCTTTCACCATGAATCGGAAACCTTTTAACAGGAGTCTCCATGAAGAGAATCGCTGAACTGATCTTGGAAGCCGGTTTTCTCAAACATTTGCCCCGCAGCGGTTATCAATTTCTCGGAACAGGCCGCGAATCGGTCGCGGAACACGTTTATACGACCACTTTCATAGCCTTTGTTCTCTCCCGCTTGGCGCCCCAGGCAAATGCCCAACGCCTCATCACCATGTGCCTTGTGCACGACCTGCCCGAAGCCAGGCTTGGCGACCTGAATTATGTTCAAAAACAATATGTTACAGGAAACGAACCCAAGGCTCTGGCTGATGCCCTTGAAGAGATCCCCTTTGGACCGGATATCACCGAACTCATCAATGAGTTTAACGCGGGCACGACCCTGGAGGCCCGGCTGGCACATGATGCGGATCAACTGGCCCTGATCGTCGATCTTAAATCTTTGCACGATATCGGGTTCCAGCCCCCCCAGACATGGTTGCCGCATGTGGAAAAACGTCTCAAGACAGAACTTGCCAAACAGTTGGCCAATGCGGTTTTATCTGAAACGCGGGATGGCTGGTGGCGAAAATTATTTTGTTGACAGTAACAATGTTATTCAATAGTTGAAATTTTTTTAAGAAACAAAGCCGCAAGGCTTGTAATCAGCACGCCAATTAATTCACTTTATCTCATGAATAATGTGTAACAATGATTTCCATACCGGGATTAAATCGGAAATCGAAATCAAAAGCGGCCTCGGGCCGCAGAATCTTTTATATTACCCTCGGAGGAGCTTATGAATTGGTTTATCAACACATTTAAGTCGTCGGTGGGCAAAAAAATCCTGATGTCCATCACGGGCCTGTGTTTCTGCGGTTTTCTGGCGGGCCACCTGGGCGGGAACCTGACCATTTACGGCGGAAAAGAGATGTTTAACAGTTACGCCGAGCATCTGCACGCTTTGGGTGTATTGCTCACATTTGTGGAATGGGGACTTCTGACATTGGCTCTGGTTCATATCCTGACCGGCCTGACCCTGTTCTATCAGAACTACAAAGCCCGACCGGTGCGTTACCGTGTCAACAAACGGGCCGGCGGCCGCACCCTGGGTTCCGCCACAATGCCCTACACCGGTGTCATCCTGCTGTTTTTTGTATTGCTCCATCTGGTAAATTTCCATTTCGTCGACAAAACCGACACCACGATCTATGCCATTGTCGCGGAAGCTTTCACCAGCCCGCTGTATGTCATGATCTACATCGCAGCCATGATTGTGGCCGCCATTCACGTCAGTCATGGATTTTGGAGCGCCTTTCAGACCCTGGGCGCCAACCATCCCAAATACATGCCCATGATCAGGACCCTGAGCTTGGTCTTTGCACTGATTGTCGGAATCGGATTCGGCGCTCTGCCTATCTTTATTTCGATCATCGCATAGAAAGGAAATCTTATGTTGCTTGACGGAAAAGTCCCCGGAGGACCCATTGCGGAGAAATGGGAACGGCACCGTTTCGAACTTAAACTGGTCAATCCCGCGAACAAACGCAAATTTGACATCATCGTCGTAGGCACGGGGCTGGGCGGCGGATCGGCCGCAGCCACTTTAGCGGAGCTGGGCTACAATGTAAAAGTCTTCTGTTTCCAGGACAGCCCCCGCCGCGCACACAGCATTGCCGCCCAGGGCGGTATCAATGCGGCCAAGAATTATCCCAACGACGGTGACAGCATTCATCGCCTGTTTTACGATACGGTCAAGGGCGGCGACTTTCGCGCCCGCGAAGCCAATGTGCACCGACTGGCCGAATGCAGTAACCTGATTATCGACCATTGCGTGGCCCAGGGAATTCCTTTTGCCCGGGATTACGGCGGACTGCTGGCCAACCGCTCCTTTGGCGGCGCCCAGGTTTCACGGACCTTCTATGCCCGCGGTCAGACAGGCCAGCAACTGCTGTTGGGAGCCTACAGCGCCCTGTGCCGCCAGATCGGCACAGGCAAAGTAAAAATGTTTCCACGCAGGGACATGCTTGATCTTGTCATGGTCAACGGCCATGCCAAGGGCATTGTTGTCCGGAATCTGATTACCGGCGAGTTGGAGAGCCATGCGGCGGATGCGGTTGTCCTGGCCACGGGAGGCTACGGCAATGTCTTTTTCCTCTCCACCAACGCCATGGGCGCCAATGTCAGCGCCAATTTCGCCGCCTACAGAAAAGGCGCTCTTTTTGCAAATCCCTGTTTCACCCAGATCCACCCCACCTGTATTCCGGTCCACGGCACCTATCAGTCCAAACTGACGTTGATGAGTGAGAGTTTGCGCAACGATGGACGGGTTTGGGTTCCCCAAAATCCCGGTGACACGCGCCCGCCCAACCAGATTCCCGAAAACGAGCGCGACTACTATCTGGAGAGGAAATATCCCAGCTTTGGAAACCTCGTGCCCCGGGATGTGGCTTCCCGCAATGCCAAAGAGCAATGCGACGCCGGTAAGGGCGTGGGCGACACCGCCCTGGCGGTCTATCTCGATTTTGCCGACGCCATTAAACGCGACGGGCGCGATGTGATCGAACGAAAGTACGGCAACCTGTTCGCCATGTACAACAAAATCACGGCCGATGATCCCTACACCACGCCGATGATGATTTATCCGGCGGTCCACTACACCATGGGCGGATTGTGGGTGGACTATAACCTGATGAGCAATATTCCGGGGTTGTTCGTCATCGGTGAGGCCAACTTCTCGGACCACGGCGCCAACCGTCTGGGCGCCAGCGCCTTAATGCAGGGGCTGGCCGACGGCTATTTCGTGCTGCCTTACACCATCGGCGGTTATCTGGCAGGTACGGCCAAATCGAATATTTCGGCATCCGACGCACCCTTCAAAGAGACGGAAAAAAGCGTTCGCGCCCGCATCGACAAGTTGTTCGCCGTAAAAGGCAAACGCACGGTGGATGATTTTCACCGTCAATTGGGCTTAATCATGTGGGAGTATTGCGGCATGGCCCGCAATAACGAAGGTCTGGCAAAAGCCCGCACCATGGTTCAGGATCTGCGCACCGAATTTTGGCAAAACGTATTTGTGCCCGGCAGCGGTCAAGATTTTAACCAAACCCTTGAAAAGGCCGGCCGCGTTGCCGACTTTCTTGAATTCGCCGAATTGATGCTGGTGGACGCCTTGGCCCGCCAGGAGTCCTGCGGCGGCCACTTCAACGAATCTTACCAGACTGAAGAGAATGAAGCCAGGCGCGACGACGAAAATTTCTGTCATGCAGCGGCCTGGGAATACAAAGGCGAAGGCCAAGAGCCGGATTTTCACAAAGAGCCATTGGAATTTGAAAACGTCAAACTTACACAAAGGAGCTACAAGTGACGAAGACCATCAATTTAACGCTCAAAGTCTGGCGTCAGATCGGCCCTGATAAAAAAGGTCATTTTGAGACCTGCCATGCCCATAACATATCCACGGATATGTCATTCCTGGAGATGCTCGACGTGGTGAATGAACATTTGACGTTGGACGCTAAAGAACCCATTGCTTTTGACAGCGACTGCCGTGAAGGCATCTGCGGTATGTGCGGTGCCGTCGTCAACGGTCGCCCTCATGGTCCCGAGAAAGCCACGACCCTGTGTCAGTTGCATATGCACCATTTTGATGATGGCGATGTCATCGCCATCGAACCTTTCCGGGCCATGGCTTTCAAGGTCATCAGGGACCTGGCGGTCGATCGCAGCGCATTGGATAGTATCATCCAAGCCGGCGGCTTCATCTCTGTCAATGCAGGCGGCGCTCAGGATGGCAACAGTCTGCCCATCAGTCAGGAAACCGCGGAGCTATCCATGGATGCAGCCCAGTGCATCGGTTGCGGCGCCTGTGTGGCGGCCTGCCCCAACGCCTCGGCCATGCTCTTTACCAGTGCCAAGGTATCTCAGTTTGCTTTGCTGCCCCAGGGGCGTCCCGAGGCTGCCCAACGCGCCATCAACATGGTTCGCACCATGGACGGCCTGGGATTCGGCAACTGTACCAATGAACGCGAATGTGAAGCGGAATGCCCCAAGGAGATCAACATCACCAACATCGCCCGGCTGAACCGGGAATATGTCAAAGCCAGCTTCGGTTCCGCAGTTCGCTGACGGGTCCGCGCTTCTACGCAGTAACACCGACGGCCGCCCCCTGGGGTGGCCGTCGGTGTTATGATGGGCTGATTGTTGAACCGGATTGAACGATTTCAGATCCGGGTTATTGCGTCCATGAAAATCTTGCTTAACTTAACGAAATCATCGGAGCTCTATTGCCTTTGATGTAAAAAAAAGCGTATACTTCAACAGTGTCCATCCAGAAATAGGCGAAACAGATAGCGGGCAAATTGACCTTTTATGGATGGAGACTAAAGAGTTTTTGGCCTGAGTGACCAACCGTCGTTCAGGCCAAACGAAAATTAAGTCCGGTGTTTTATTTCGATGAACGAAGAAAATTTTAAAAATCAACACCCATGGTAAATTTGCTAAGGCAGCATATCGAAGTCAGATCGGATCGGCGTAAAAACATGCGCATCGAGTTACACTTTCCGGTCGTCATTCTGGGCATTGATGATACAGCCCAAATTCTGGATTTCAGCCTGGATGGTTTTTTCATCGAAATTCATACGAAAAAAGAGTTGAATATGGGGCAGAATATCAATCTCGCTTTAAAATTGCCAATTGAAAAGGATTCGCTAAGACTTAAGGCCAGAGTTGTTTACAAAAACAACAAGGGCATTG
>JBFFHG010000038.1:0-10603 GCA_041557055.1 Desulfosarcinaceae bacterium | reverse complement strand
GACCGCCGAGCACCTCCAGCACCCGGTCAATGGTCTGCTGCACAGAACCCGCGCCAGGGGCCAAAGCGCCCCCCTGGGCCTCAACCGGTATCCAGGTGGAATAATTTCCCGCCCAATCAATGCTGCGGATCCAGTAGTAATAGTTGTCCGTCAGATCCTGGGGATTGGCGTCATAACGCCCCTGCCCCCGGTCTTGTCCAACCGGCGCCGTGACAAAGGCGATCCTGGTTGCCGCGCTTCTGTCGTTGGAGGTGTGAACCCACACCTCAACGCCCATCAGGTCCGTATCTTCCGGCCAGGTCCATTCAAGCCTGTTGAACCATGCAAATTGAGAGACAGAAAAACCGCCCGGCGGGCTGGGCGGATCAGCATCCCCCACAACCACCGTGGAATTTTCAGACGCTTTGGTCAGGGCGGTGTCCGCATAGGTGCCAAGATAATCGCAAAGCTCGGCGGCCGTAACAAAATGATCCTCTCCGCTGCCCGTGCCCCGGTCCAGAATCTGCTTAACCGACAACAGAACCCGGTCCACCACACTGTTGCCCGTGCCCGTAACATTACCGATCCGAGGCCATTTGACAGTCACTACAGGCCCTCCGGAGACACCTTGATGGTCACCGATTCAACGGTTGCGGCGCCCTCCAGCCGCAGATACACATCCCCGGCGTAAAAAGGGGCGATGGAAAAGCACTGCTCATCTTCGATAATCAGTTCGTCCACCACCTGGCCGTCGTTGTAGATCTGCAGGTTGATGGGCGCATCAGGGCTTTGGCCGCCGCGAATGCGGCCGTGGGACAGGCAAACAGCAGGATAGGAACGCTCGGCGCTCTCGTAGACCATGGTGCGCCTGGCCGCTCCGTTGTTCAGGTCCTCGATGCAATAGGCCCCGTCCCGTTCCACCAGCAGATACAGAGCGTCGTCCGCCGCATCCACATACGCGGCCCACACCCTGCCGGTCAGCCCGATATCGATCACGTCGGGCTGCGCCTTGGAATAGTCGATGATAAATCCAATGCCCGAGCCTTTGACAAACACATGCAGCTTGCCGTCAAAAATGACCAGCAGCATCTTTTCAGGCTCCAGGGCCCGCCATTGGGCCTTGGTGAAAAGGCCGGCGCTGATCACCCTGCCGGTCACCCCGTTGTGCGAGACAATACCGTCGGTGGCCGGGTAAAAGACCACATCCCCGGTGGCCACCATGCCGTCGGCGGCCACACAGGGCTGGTCCTGCTGCAGGAGGACCTTTTGCATAGAGGCTGGATCCGACCCGTAAAAGGCGTACAGCATGGTCCGGGTGGAGACCACCACAACCTCTTTAAGAGCCGCCAGGGCCACGAAATCACCCGCCACATTGCGGCGGTAGGCCGACGGCCAGGCCGACGGCACCCCGGGCTCTGCAAAGCAGATCACATTGCCCGACCGACCCACCATGGAGCCGTTGGCAAACAGCCTCAAGCTGTCCATATCATCCGGCGCAGGGTCCCACCCCTCGGACGGGCACACCTCGCCCGAGGCTGTCCGCACGGTGTTGGTCAGCGTGTCCTGGTCCACAAACTGCGTATGGGTGATGGGAAGATCATACACCGGCGCGCCGTCCACCAAATCCCAGGGCACCATTTGAAACTGCGCCGCGCCTGAAGATCCGGTGGAAAGCCGGTAAATCCGATAGCAGGTGATCTCGTTGCCGGTCTGGGCCAAGCCCCCCGCGTCGAAACCGGTCAACGTCACCCCCTCGTTCTCGTGGATATCCACCACGCCGGTCGCCGGACACGGCTTGCTCTCTTGCCCATCGGCCGTCACCCGGGTGTAATAGTACGACACCGAATCAACGATCTTGGCGCCCACGGGGTTGACACCATCGATGGTATGAAAGGCCATGGACAACGCCGTATCTGGTGGAATCACCCCAAGCCGGCGTGAGTCGCTCGGGTAGGTCGAAGCCGCGCCACCAGTGGCCATGGTCTTGGTTGCCTGCTTGGGATAACCATCGCCGGTCCAATAGAACTTGTGATCGGAGTTGGCCAGTTCCGAAAGAATGGCCCGCACCTGAGTCGGCCACGTCATCCAGGTATCATCGAGCTTGAACAAGGTGCGAAGCTCGCCCGCCCTGGCCGCCGGACAACTGCCGGCCGAATCCGCCATGGGCTGCAAGGTCCCCTTGGAAAGATCGCAGTTGATCGCCGTCTTGGCAAACCCGTCCGGCAGGTTCTTGGAATCCTTGCCCGGAATCCGGCCTGAAAAAGGTCCCAGGCTGATCATTTGGCCCCTTTGGAAAAAAAGGGCAAAAGCTTGTCCAGCACAATGGGCAGGATGTTCCTCAACGCCCTTTCGCCGAACAGCGTGGCCAGCACCAGCAAATCAATGCAGATAAAAAGAAACATCTTTTGAGGATCGCTCACGGTCACCACCTCGCCCGTGGGCGACAAAACAGTCTGCAAAAACGTCCAGGACCCGGACAAAACCATGAAGGTCATCAACAAAGCGCCGAACCCCCATATGACGCGCTGGGAACCGCGCAGAAAAAGCATGAGGCGCCCAAGCACCGGAACAGCCAAAAGCTCTTTGGCCGTGCCCTCCATCTCAGCCACATAACGGTTGTGCTCCTGCTGCTCTTTCAGGTCCGCCGCGCGCATCTGCGCTAGGTGATCCATGACCTTGCATTTGAACCGCACAAGCAATCCAGGGTCCTTGGAAACCGCGGCCACAGCCGCCTGGGGGTCATCCAGACCGGTCACCTGCTTGGCGATGCCCACAATCTGCTCAGCCCGCTTTTGCGCCCCCTGGCCCTTAAAAAGGCCGATAATGGACGGAACAACCTTGGCCAACCCCATGGCGATAGAAACAGGCTCCAAATCATCTCTCCTTATCGCGGCATAGTTAAAAACCCGGAATTTGAATCCGTTTATCCGACACAGACGCACCCGCGCTGCGGTTCATTTTGGCCAATGTTTTGGCCCGCACAAACCTTGCCCGGTGCTTTTGCTCCGCCCGGGCAGACTCCCACTGGACGTTGGGCAGGGCGTACAGATCAGCCGCAGCCCCATGGCAAATGGCCCGGCGCCATTCGTTGTAGAGAAAATCCGGCAATTCAGTTGCATCCTCTTCAGGACGAAACACCACACGCACGGCAACATTGGTTGGCGCACAAATCTGCATGGGAAAAAGCCGCAGAACAGTTGCAGCGGGAAAATCAAAAAAGCATTGGCCAGGGGTCAAAAAGGCTTGGCTGTCCGGCAGATTGTCAACGAGGCACAGCCGCTGGGCCCGCTTTGGCACGCCGGCCACAGTCAGGCAATCCAAGGCAAGCGGTTCCACCTGGTCGCCGGCCGCGCAAAGGTCGATATCAACAAAGCAAAGATCGGTCTGAACATCTTCCGGTTGTACCGCCGCAGTAACAAACAGCTTAAAGGCCCAGGTATCCTCGCAAAATTCAATGGCCGCATCACGGACAGCCCCAAGGGTCATCAACCGCGGCACAGCCGAAAGCCCGGCCGGCAAATGCCTTGAAAAATCTGAAAGCGCCGTCATCTACACCGCCTTTGTGGGGGAAGGCTGGGGCCGGCGCAAGTTGGGCGTGATCAGCGCCTTGATCATGTCTTCCCGGTCGCAGGCCGCATAAAACGACTGCATATGGGCCAGGGCCAGTTGCACGGACCCCGGAACCGTGACCCCCTGAGGACCTGAAAGACAACGGGCCACAATGTAATCAGCAATAGCGCAAGCCCAAACATCGTCCAGGGTGATGGCCAGATCCCACGTATCCACGTAAACAATATCCGCCGGCGGCAAGCTGACCAGGGCCTCCACCTGCCAATGACCGTCCGGCCGCCGGGGATAGACCCAAAAGTACCTGGGGTGCCGGTCGTCATAAGCATAGTGTTGAACCGGCGCGTCCGCGGCAACCATCTGAAAATGCCAGTCAGGCGCCATTTGATCCAGCAAGGCGCGGTCGATCACCGCAATGGGCAATCCCGGCGCGCCGCCGTCCACGCCCATGTTGCGCGAGACATCCATCAAGCGCAGCGCCGTTGCCGGCAGGGCCTGGCGGGACCCCGCAGCCAGTTCAATATTGATAAAGCCCGAATTGGCCTCCGGCTTTAAGCGCACAATCTCACGTTGGGCCTCTTTGAGCAGGGCAAACCGGGTGCCTTGCCCCCAGCGTTTAAACAAGGGGTCCAGCAGCGGCCCGCTTGCCGAATCAAATATCTCCGAGACCAGCGCCGCCAATCAAGCCCCCGCGCGCATCTGCTCAAGCCGGGCCTCGGCCGTCCGGTAGGCCTGGACAACAGACTCCTTGGAACCGGAGACATCCAGCACCAGGTTGGGGTCCAAAACCTGTCTGGCCTGCTCTCCGATCTGCTTGCGGGTCAACTTGAACAGCGGATCATCAGGATCAACGCCAACCGCTTCAGCCGCCGGCGCCGGCCCCGGATCAGCGCCCCCGGCATCTTCAAGCCCGCCGCCCGCTTCACGGCGCTTGAAAACCATCTCCAGGGCCTGCAAAACCTCCTGCTCGGTGTAAACCTTGAGAATATCCGCCAGACGCTCGACAGGCGGCTTGCCCGCGCCCTCAAACCCAGGCGCCGCAACATCAGGGTTTTTCGGATCGCAGGGCACCATATCCTTGCGCTTGGCCAATATGGGATTGCGCACAAACAGGCGATTGGTGCCGATCTGGCGCAAATGGGTAAAATTGTTTTTTGCAGACATCCGCTTGTGCTCCTTTGGTTGGGTTCGGCCCGGAAGACTCAACCGCCCCCGGGCCAAAGCTTCGACAGCCAATTACTTTTTGGCGTACAAAACGCCCATGGATTCAGGCTTGATCACCTCATACCCATACACCTGCAACCCCCTCATGAGCTGACCAAAGTCATTGGGGTTGGGAATCATTTCGTTCTCCACCAGTTGAGTGGCAAAGGTGAGCGCGCTCTTGTGGCCGAACAAAAGATTGTAGCAATCCACAGCCCCCTCGGTGACCGGCAGCACATTGTTGGAATTGAACAACTCAAACCGGTCGATATAGCCCAGGCGGCCGGTTCGCAACGTGGACTTGCCGTCGCCCGTAATGGACGCATCCTTGAGCTGAGAGTCCATGATCAACGAACGCGCCCAGGCCGGAATCACCATCCAGCGGTTGGACTCGGGAATGTTGCACTCGTCCAGAATCTGGCCGGACCAAATAATGTAGGAGATAATGTTCTCCTTGGTCAGTTGGACAGCCGTTGACCCGTCGGCCGCGGCCACCCCCAGGTTGATGCTCTTGGAAATCTTGCCGGCGGCGGCCCCTGTGTTGAAGGGCGACGCATCAGCAGGAATATCAGCCAGAATATCGGCATCGATGGCGATCTTCATCTGCTCGCTGCCGTCCTCGGCCCACTTGTTCACATAATCGATATCCGCCTGCTTCTGCTCAACCTTGTTGATCGACACGCCGTAGTACTTGCCCTTGTCAATCAGCAGCTCGACATTGTCGGAGCGGTAGCGGTCATAGGTCAGCCCCTGGCCGATCTGGTAATCCCGGATCACCACATTGGGAATGGTGCGGATCTTGACCTTGTCGCCGTATTTGCTGATCTCGCCCTCGTAGTCGGTATTGGCGATCTGACCGAATACCGTGGCCGTGTAAAACTTTTCCAGCAACTTGCCGGACCAAATTTCCGGTATATACGTACCGGAAAGACCGCCGGCCGACTGATAGGCCGCACCGGCGTTGACATGAATCGGATAGGTCATGGAAGTCTCCCCATGTTATCCCACAATCCTGCCCTGGGACTAGGCCAGGTGAATATCGCGCTCCAACGCCGCCGCATCTTCCGGCGTACCCAGCGGTCCCTTGTACCGGCCCTTGGCCTTGTCATCGAAGAACTGCTTGATTTGGGCCCGGGTCCAGGTCCGGGAAGCTGCCGCAGCAGCCCCATCCCCGGCCCCTGGGCTGGATTGCGGCGAAAGTTGGCGCGCAACATCAACCGGTTGCCCCCCCGGTTGAGGATCAGGATCCTGTGATCGAAAATCTTTAAAAACTTGGGCGCAGGCAGCCACATCCCGGCCGGCCTCTTTTTCGCGCAGATACTCAAGGCGGCTTTGGTTGCTGTATTGCGGAACGACCTTCAACCAGGTGATGAAATTCGGATCATAGTTTTGAGCCCTCCAATCGGGCACCTCTTTGGTCAGGGCGTCGTAAAACGCCTGCTCGGATCCGCTGTCGCTTTTGCGGGCCTGAGTCTTTCCGACCTCATTGATCTTCTTGGAGATATCCGCGTTGCTGGTCATAACGTTGTTGAGCATGGTCGCCAGCTCCACAAACACCTGGCCATAGGACGCGAAATCATCAGGGTTGATGGCGGTTTTACCCTCGTTTGCCTGTCCGCCGTCCTGCTCCCGTTGCATGGCGTCATCTTTCAGACGCCGGTTCTCGTCGGCAAGATCGGCTATTCTCTGATTGGCCTCGTGCAAACGCCGGGACAGATCATCAATAGCCGAATTGAGGCGCGGAACCTCCGCATCATACTTGCCCTGCAAAGCGCGGTAGCGCTGCTCAAAGGACGTTTCCTGATGCGGTTGCGGCTGCGCCACTGATTGAGGTTGCGGCTGCTGCGGTGTCTCGGCCGGCGCCGGGGCCGTCTGAGCAACGGTGTCCTGACCTGCCGGTGTCGAGGCCGCGGGCGCTTGCGGTGCCTCATGAAGCGATTGAACCAAGGATTCGGACCGTTCGGCCGCCTTGGCCACTGCTGCTGGTACTGACATGAAATACTCCTTTCCTGAGCGATCCCCTTCCCGGTATCGCCTGCCGGCGGCCGGGCGGATGTCTTCAAGGTCGGGCCTGGCGCGCAGCGTCACTTCACGCCCAGGCGGAACTGTTTGACCAATAAGTTGGAATAGCGGTTGAAGGCAATGCAGGCAAAAGCACATGCCGGCATGTATAAAAAAGGCGCCCGGAAGCATAGTCCCGCGCGCCCTGATGAAAGGTGAAAGTCGACCCTAACTGTTTTTCAACGCCTTGAGCAACTGCCCGGACCCCGCCAAGGTGTCGAGCAGGGAGCTGAGCAACTGGCAAGCCCCTTGCTGCCACTCCAATTGCGGGCTTTGGCTCGCATCATTGGCCCTTCTGAGCCGCTCAAGCTCCTGGCAAAGAAGTTGAACAAACAGGCTCCACTGCCTGGGATTGGTGTTCTTTAAAAATACCACAGCCATTAACGCCTCGGCCTGGTCAGCATTGACCTGGAACTTGATCATGGATAAATCTCCTGCCTCTTTTTCCATCCCCGCCGTTTAATTGAAAAGCCGGTTGTCAGCCCCGCCCGCGCGATTGCCGGCCGCGTCAGTGCCAACCGCCCGGACCGGCGCCGGCAAAGCGCCCGCGGCAATCTGCTGGGCCCAGGCCATTTTAGCCGCCTGCTCCCTGGTGGGCAAAATCTCACCCGGCAAATAGTCAAGCCCCTTCAGCGCGCCGCGCAAAATCTCGGTCAAACCCTCAGCGCCCAGGATCTGCGTAACCGTGGGATGCAAAGCCACCTGCAAAAACTCATTGCGCCGGATCTGCAACTGCTCCTTGGCCACCAAAGACTTTGACCCCGTGGCGATCAATTTCACATCGCCCAAGTACAGGATCGGGTCCCGGTCAAAAAGCATCAGCCATTCATGCACCTGCTGCACCGACGGCGCCACCCAGCCGCGGTCAATATTGGAGAAAACCTTTTTCACCCCCCGCGAAGCCGAAGACAACATCATGGACAGACCCGAGGCCGTGCCCAAAGCCCCGCCCCTGGCCTCGCCGCCGTAGGAATAGCGCGGAAATCCGCTCTTGTTGTCAGCCTCCTTTGAAAAGAATTCATACAGCTTGAGCAACGCCTCGGTCATGGGATTGGGCTGAAAAAACCAGATCGGCGCACGGGAATTGTTCACATCCTCGGTCAAATCAAACTCCCAAACCTTCCACGGATAAATCTTGGTCACATCAGCGCCCGGCGGCAGCTTGGATTTATCCACCCCCACCTGGGGCCCGGAAGAAATCCCCATATTGTTGACAATGGCCCGGCCCGAAGCATTGCACACATCCTGAATGTCTTCCAGGATCTCAGGCAGCGCCGTATCCCAAAACGCCCCCTTGCGCTTGCGGAAACACGCCTTGTGATACGGCCGGCGCCCCAGGGGATGGGCATTGAGAACCGCCTTGATCACATACGGGCCGATCAGCCAAACCTCGGCGTCATACTCCTTGAACGGATCCGGCACCTCGTCAAGACCCATGCCGTATTGCAGCAGCATCAGCCCCTGGATGCGGCCCCAAAACTGCAGGGCGTCGATCTTCTTTTCCGGGTCGCGCTCCTCATAACCGCGGTTTTCAAGACGGGCGCGCTCGTTGCCGGCGGCCAGCGACAACCAGTTGGCCAGCCCTCCCTGGCCGTACATATCCAGACAACGCCGGATGGCGTCATCATCGTAGCCGTCCACGCCGATCATGGCGTCCAGATCCCTGCGCGAAAGCCTGTGATGCTCAATCAGGTACCCGTCATCAACTCCCGTTGACGACGGGCTCGGGTAAACGTCAAACGGGCTTGGAGAAGTGAATTGATGCGTGATATGCTCCGCCACAGTGACCTCTCCCCGGGGGCCCCAGGCGATCTCCTTCTTGCGGATAAGCACCGGCCCTTTGATGAACGCGTTGGGCAGCGTGGTCAGATCCGGCAAAGCCTCCATCATGGCCTCCTGCCAGCCGGCCTCCACCAGCACGTCCGCCACCTTCTGGCGCACCCTTTCCCGGGCCTCTGCGGCCGCCTTTGAAATCCGGGTGCGCAAATCCATGGCAAGCTCCTGGGCCCGCTCCATCATCTGCTGATCCGTGACCACATAGCCCATCTGGATCTCCTGCTGGGCCTCGGCCTGGACCTGGCTGCGCACCAGATTGAGCTGATCAGGCGCCAACTCCGGCTCAGGTGTGTGCTTTAATCCAAACGGCAGTTCATCTTCCTGGTTCATCATATCCTCTAACCAAGCCTCGGCCGCGGAGCACTTCTCATCCGTGAGCATCATGTAAACCATAGACCCTCCGAACTCCTGAATCTGAGCCAGTTTCTGAGGGTCGTAATGGCCCGCCCGCTGGCGCAGGCACTTGAGCATGCGCTCTTCAATGGGCCGCTTGGCCTCTTTGGCCGCCTCCCAGCAGCGCCGCACATAAGCCGCCAGGTTCAATATCACCGACACCGACTGGCGCTCCTCCACCCGGCGCTCAATGGCCGCCTGCTCTTCGCGCAGCAGTTGCTCGTTATTCTTTACCTGCAGCAATCCCAATGCCGGCATACCAACGCCTCCAATAGCCTTGTTTTAATCCACGCCCGCGCACCCAAGACAAACATCAGAACACCCCCGCATGCAGTTGGTCCATGTCTTTGGGCCCGTACCGTTGCCTTCTTCATGTCCACGCGCCGTCTCTTGGCGGCGTTGCGCTGGTGGCCGCTATCCGGTAAGGGCTGAATTTGTGCCCCAGGGCCGCCGTCTGAAAAGCATCCGCGCCGTTGCTGTGCTCGTTGTGCAAAGGCGTCCGCTTCCAGGTTGACAGGTGCGGGTCCCATTCCTTGCGGTAGTTTTCCAAATGCTCCAGACCCTTGTCGCATTTTTCTTCATCAAACCAGCACAAAGGCAAAAACGAACGGCAGGCCTCGATGGCGTCGATTTTATCCTTTACCCGCGGCACCCTGAAAAACAGGATCCCCTTGCGCTTGGCGCTTGCCCAGCGGGTGCGGCCCTCAGCCCCGATCTCGCGCACCTCGATGTCATGGGGAGCCAGATGCTCACCGTAATCATAGCCAAGATCATCCCGCTTGCCCTTCAGAATCTTGGCATAGTAGCCGATGCCCTCGCCGGCAGCCTCGAAATAGTCGATAAACCGGACCTCCCGGCCGCAGTTCTGGAAAAACCAGATCGCCATCTTGTCGTTGATCCCCAAATCCCAGGCCGTAAACACCAATGCCGCGGGATTGTGCGGCACCTTGGCAATACGCTTGTTATTGCGCAGGAAGATGAACTCGCTCTTGAAGTAAGCGCCCTGCACACTCTGCTCGAACGCCTCGTCCGCCGTGCTGGGCTGCTCGCGTTTGATATCGTCGCCCAAACGCACGGCCTTTTTGGCGTACCACCACTTCTGGCCGTCCGTAAGCTTGCGGCCGATTTTGCCCTCCAGCTCAATAAAATACTCAGCCATGGCCGCCATGATGGGCGCCGGCGCATCCAGGGCGTTTTCCGGATCCTCCCACCAGGCGAAAAAGAAAAACTTGAAATCCAGGGGGGTGAGCCGGGCGCGCGATACAGCCAGCTTGCGCGCCTCCTGGCAGTAGTTGAAAAAATCCCCTGCCCTGCCCTCGGCGGTTGACTCCACCCACACCATCTGACCGGCCTGCACCGCCTCCAAGGCGCCGGTTTTGATCTCCCGGGCCTTTTCCGGGAACTTGGCGGCGATCTTGCCCAGCTCGGAAACATGCAGATAGTTCAAAGTCCCGGAGCGGAATGAAACCGACACCTGGATCACCGAGTTGTTCTCACGGAAAAACATCTCCGACGCCGAATCGGTCTTCAAAGTGCGGTTGCGTTTGATAAAGTCCGGCAGGTT
>JBFFHG010000037.1:0-10726 GCA_041557055.1 Desulfosarcinaceae bacterium | reverse complement strand
TAGTTGTCCCTGAAAAGTATATGGGTGATATTATTGGTGATATCAATTCCAAAAGAGGTAAGATAATATCGATGACTCCTACAGGAAACAAGAAGCAGCTTATAAAAGCTTCCGTGCCACAGTCTGAAGCATTTAATTATGCTGTAGACCTTACATCGCTTACCCAGGGTCGGGGCAGGTTTTCCCAGGAATTCTTAAAATATGAAGAGCTTCCCTACAACCTGACTGAAAAATTGATGGAAGAAAGGAAAGAAAAGGAAGAATGAGCACCGGTTTCAATCCCGCCAGACTCTGGGGCAAACGAATTTTGTCATTCAGAAACCGGGTGAGATAGCCTGCCATAAATCCCGCAATGATCCCGCCAAGAAAACCGGCCCCCACTGTGGTGGCCAGCATGCCCCCTATCAAGCCGGGGGTGATGCCGGGGCGGTCGGCCACGGAGTAAGCGATGAATGCGGAGAGAACCGGCACGAAGAGGGAAAACGCGGTTGCGCCGCCGATCTGCATCAACGCCCAGGCAAAGGTGCCCTTTTCGTCTCCCGCATAAATACCGCCAAAGGCAAACGCCAGGGCGATCAGCAAACCACCGGCGACAACCACGGGCAGCATGTAGGAGACACCGGTCATGAGGTGCTTGTAGGGCCCTGTCTTGCCGCTCGAACGGGCTTGCTTAAGCGCCTTTACCCTGGCCGCGCAGTCACCCCGGGCAGGCTCGGGCAGGGCCAGCGCCGCCTTGATCAGCGTTTCACCCTCATGCAGCGCCGTCTTGGTTCCGGTTTCATACACCCGTTTGCCTGCAAAGCGGGCCTGGTCCACATGGGCGTCCGCGGCAATGATGACCGCATCCGCCCGGGCAATCTCTTCGGGCGTCAGAACATTATTAACCCCCACCGAGCCCTGTGTTTCAACCTTTATGTGGTGGCCCAAGGCGGCCGCGGATCTCTTCAGGGCTTCGGCCGCCATGAAGGTGTGGGCGATACCGGTGGGGCACGATGTTACGCCGACAAGCCGTTTGGACGCGGCTGCAACCCCGGTTTCAGGCGGGCGGACCTCTTTTTCAAGGGATTCACTGACCGCCTGCGCCACTTCATCCAAAGCCGATTCGATCACCGCTTTGGTTTTGCCAATGGCTTGGCCGGTGGAGACCGCAACCATTGGTTTGCCGGCAAACCTGTCTAATTCAAGATGGATATCCGAAGCAATGATAACCACATCAGCTTCGGCAATCTCCTGATCGGAGAGCACGTTTTTTGCGCCCTCGGCACCACGCGTCTCCACTTTGATATGGTGGCCCATCAGTTCGGCGGTCTTTTTTAATGCCTCTGACGCCATCAGGGTGTGGGCGATACCTGTGGGGCATCCTGTCACAGCGACAATCTTGCTCATCTCAAATCTCCTTGCAATGGGGGTCAATGGGGGGCGATCATTTCAACGGACACCATTTTCATAAATGCTTTGATTTGCGCTAAAGAGGAGATCCCCGATCCTATCCGGGTGATCGTCCCCAGGGCAAAGGCGGTTGCCAGCCGGGCACAATCCGTCAGCGGCAGACCGCGCGCTTTTCCGGCAACCATACCGCCAAGCATGGCATCACCGGCGCCAACGGTGCTTTTGACGGCGACATGCGGCGGTTTAACAAGTATGATGTTGTCTTTTTCGGCAAAAAAAGCGCCCGCCGCGCCCATGGAAACAACCACGGTTTCAATCCCTCGATCCACCAGGCTGCGTGCTGCCGCCAGGATTTCATGCCGGCCCGTGAGGCGGCGGCCCAATAATTCCTCCAACTCGTCGATGTTGGGTTTGACAAGCGCGGGGACAGCCTCGAGAGCGCAAGCCAGCGCCTTGCCGCTGGTGTCCAGGGCGGCTCTTTTCCCCTTGGACTGAATCCGCCGGATCAAGCTGGCGTACATCTCTGGCGGGACCCCCGGCGGCAAGCTTCCGGAAAGAACAAACCATTGGCAGTCGGCGGCAAGATGTTCGACCACGTCGACCAGGGTGTGGAGATCCGCATCACTGGGCCGTTGGCCGGAAAAATTGATATCCGTTGTCACCCGGTTCACCTCGTCGATGATTTTAAGCCCGATCCGGGTGCTGCCTGAAATCCGCACAAAGCGATCTTCAATGGTTTTCTTTGCGAACAACCCCTCGAACAGGTGCGGATTGTCTCTGCCCAGAAAACCGGTTGCGGTCACCGCAAAACCACAATCGGCCAGGATGGATGCGACATTGACACCCTTACCGCCGGGGTCGGATCGGGAACCCTCGACGCGGTTCACCTTGCCTGCCTGAAAACCGGGGATCGCGATGGTCTGATCAATGGCCGGATTAAGTGTCACGGTTGCAATTTTTTGCGGCTTGTTCATTGTCAACGCTCCATTCACGGCATGGCAAGGGCGTGCACTTCGGCTGCGGTCCGGCAGCCGAGCGCCTGTTGCGCCAGAGATTGCGCTTCGGCTGCTGAGAACAAACGGATTTGGGCCTTGATGGCCGCAATGCCGGGAATGCTGACACTCAGCTCGGTCACGCCAAGCCCGATAAGGATAGCCGCGCCCTTGGGGTCGCCGGCAATCCCGCCGCACACCCCCACCCAGATGCCGGCTGACGCGGCGGCCTGAATCGTATTGTCGATCATTCGCAGCACAGCGGGGTGCAAGCCGTCCGCCTGCCTGGCCAGCATGGGGTGCAGACGGTCCATGGCCAGGGTGTACTGGGTCAGATCGTTGGTGCCGATGGAGAAAAAATCAACCTCTTGGGCCAGCTCCCTGGCCATGACAACGGCCGAAGGAACCTCGATCATGATGCCCGTTTCAACAGGGGCGGCCCCCACTTCCAGCCGGACCTCCTCTGCGATCCTTTTGGCGGCCGCCAGGTCTTCAAGCGTTGAAATCATGGGGAACATGATCCTGACCGGCCCGTGTTTGGATACACGGAAAATTGCGCGAAGCTGCGGTCGAAACAGATCTTCCCTTGCCAGGCAAAGCCGGATGCCCCTGATCCCCAGAAAGGAGTTGTCCTCGGCCGGCAGGTTCAAATAGGGCACGCTCTTGTCGCCGCCGATATCCAGGGTGCGAATGATGATCGGCAAACCGTTCAGAGCGTTGACCATTTCCAGGTAGGCGGCATACTGCTCCTGCTCGGAGGGCGGCTCCGGGCGCTCCAGAAAAAGGAATTCGGTCCTCAGCAGCCCGACCCCTTCACCGCCTGCGTTTACCGCCGCCCCGGCCTCCGCGGCCCGGTTGATATTTGCGACCACCTCGATGCGGCGGCCGTCCGTGGTCATGGCGGGCTGGTAGCGGGAAAGATATTGCGCCTGGCGAAGTTCATTCAGCGTTTTTTGCGCTTGGCGGGCTGCCGCAAGATCAGTTGCGGCCAGCCCCAGGTAGAGGTTGCCGCTGTGCCCGTCCAGCACAGCCATCTGATCCTCATGGGGGTCCAGCGCCGCCGGACCGGCTCCCACAATGGCCGGAATATCCAGCGAGCGGGCGATGATCGCGGCATGGGCGGCAGGACCGCCGCCGGCCGTACAAAAACCAAGGACATCCATGGGGTTCAGGCTGGCGGTATCCGAAGGGGTCAAATCTTCGGCCACGAGGATAACCGGCTTGTCCGCAAGAAACGGCTTGTCGTCAACAACCCCGGCCAGAATCCGGAGCACCCGATTGCCCACATCGCTTAAATCCACCGCCCGCCCGGCCAGCACCGGGTCGTCGAGTTTGCGGACCGCTTCCACACGCTCCTGAATGGTCTGTTGCCAGGCCCAGCCGGCGCTATGGCCCTTTTGAATAAGGCTCAGGGTTTCGTCGATCATCTCCGGGTCTTCCAGGAACTCTGTGTGGGCCCGGAAAATAGCCGCCCTGCCCGTCCCGCACCGCCCCTTGACAGCTTGGTGAATTTGCTCAATCTGAACCTTGGCGGCAGCCATGGCCCGGCGCAACCGCTTTTCTTCAGCTACCGGCGACTGCGCCGTCACCGCCACAGCCATACGCTGCCGCACGAATCTGCGGATCGGTCCGATGGCAAGTCCGGGAGACGCAGCAAGCCCCGCAATAATTTTACACGGCAACGCAGGCCGCCACCCGTGAGCGGGAAGCGCCTTGCCGACATGCTCCGCCGCCCCTTCATCGTCATCCCCCAATCGGCTTTCAACCGCTGCCCTGAGTTTTTGCAAGGCCTCGCTTTCATCCGGGCCTTGGGCCATGATCCGTATCGTGGCCCCGCTTTCGACCCCGAGTTTCAGCAGGGAAACAAGACTTTTGCCGTTTGCGACAGTATCCCCATAGCGCACATGCACATCCGCCTTGAACTGCTTGGCCGTATCGACAAAAACAGCGGCCGGGCGCGCGTGCAACCCGGATTTTCCGGGAATCCGGATATCCATGCAATGCGCAAAATCCGGCAAAACCGCGGCAGGCGTCTTTGCAACAGCGGATTGCGCCCCCGGAGGATGCGCCATCTGCTCAATGATGGTGTTGGGATCATTGGTGTTGCGAAGCTTTTCAATGGTTGCCGCGTCGTCAAGCAGGCGGGTCAAATTGGTCAGAACCTGAAGATGCTCATCCGAGCGGGCGGCGATACCAACCACCAGGTAGACGGTTTCTCCCGGATTCCATTCGACGCCGCGGGGAATCTGCACGATGGCGATACCGGTTTTCAAGATCAGGTTCCGGTCTTTGGGCAAGCCGTGTGGAATGGCGATCCCATTGCCAAGAAAGGTGTTGGCGACCCTCTCCCTCTCCAGCATGCTGCCGATGTAACCGGGTTCAATGGCAAAATTTTCAACAAGCAGGCGGCCGGCAGCGTCTATCGCATCCAGCTTACTGGCAATGTGCGCATCCAGCTTGATGTTTTTGCGGTCAAGTTCCATGGCTGCACCTCTTTCTCGATTATGGGGACGGGTACACAAATAGATTTTATATGAAAAATATGTAATCGATTACAATTGCGTTGTCAATCTGTTTGTTTCTAAAAATTTTTGCCCGAGGCTTAACATATCAACAATATGGAGTTGTTCGACAATCTGACAGATTGTAACAAACAACATAAAATAAGGATGAACGGCCGTTTATTGACATAAATCCTGAAATCGATTACATTATTGCACATGATATTTCTGTGCAAATCAGGCGTAATGAAATAAACATCGGTTGCTGTCCCTGTACAGCATTGAATGCCGGGGGACAGGATCTGGAAAATGACATGCTGCCGATGCAATGGATCGAGTGAGGGGGCAAAAGGGTAATGAGTCAAATCAAAGACGTGGCTGAAGCCGCCGGCGTGTCAACAGCTACGGTGTCGAGGGTGCTCGCCGGCAAGCCGCATGTTCGTCCCGAACTGCATCAACGCGTTCTTGCCGCGGTAGAAAAGATGAATTACCGGCCCAACCGGGTGGCCCGCAGCCTTCGGGCCCGGAAATCAAATATTGTCGGGTTGATCGTCTCCGACATTCAAAATCCATTCTTTACAATGGTCAGCAGAGCGGTGGAAGACGTTGCCTATGAACATGGGATGAGTGTTTTCTTGTGCAACACCGACGAAAATCCTGAACGCGAAGCCCTCTATCTCAAGTTGATGCGCGACGAAAATGTTGCCGGCTTTATTCTCTCGCCCACTTACAAGACCGCCAACGCCTTTTTTGAATCCGTACCGCACGGCATCCCCATCGTCGTTATTGACCGCCGAGTCAAAAACGGCGATGTGGACACCGTATTGATCGACAACATGGACGCATCCCGCCGGCTGGTCAGACATCTTATCGGGCACGGCCGCCGCCGCATCGGCGCGTTATTCGGAGAGGGCAGCACCACCGGCCGTGAACGGCGGCAGGGATATCTGCAGACCCTGAAGGAGAGCGGCATCACCCTTCCATCCGATCTGACGCTTTTTTTGCCGGCACGAGAGGCGGACGGGTACGCCGGAGCGGTCAAACTTCTGGGGCTTGCCGACCCGCCCGACGCCATTTTCACAAGCAACAGCCTGCTGGCGGCCGGCGCATTCCGCGCCCTTCGGGAAAAAAAGGGCGCTTTTGGCGATGATATTGAGCTTGCCGGTTTTGATGAAACCATCTGGACGCCGCTTGTGGAGCCGCCGGTCACAGTCATCCGGCAGCCGACTCAGGAGATTGGCCGCACAGCCATGGAGTTGCTGCTCAAACGGCTTAAAGACCCCGCGCGACCGACCCGCGAGGTCATTTTGAAAACAGAACTGGTCATTCGCCCCTCACAAATCAAGGGACGGTTTTGAAACCGCCGCTAATACCGCCAGGTCAGCACAACAGGCCCTGTTGAGGAGGTTTTTTCGAGAATGAACAGATCCGAGCCTTTTCCAAAGGCATCGCGTACATGCCACAGGATGCGCACCAAAAGATCTTCAAAGCCATCGGCGTTAAAATCGGCTCTGGCCATGATATCAAATGTCGTTTCATGGTTTTGGGTCAATACTTCAGACGTGTTGTCATCTATGATTGATATGTCGAGAAGGGGTTCATATTCTTTTAATGTTTTACCAGCTCGCTTTTCCAAAGAATATTTGCTGATGCGAGGTCCGGCGGCAGCAGGAAATGAATATAAGAGCTCTTTGGTTAGCTTGGCCGGGAAATAACTTTGCTTTGCCTGAACGCCCTTTTCAAGGTAAAGGCCAATGGCTCTGCAATGGATTGAAAGAAGATTAAACAGTTGATATTCCGACGCCAGAATGGAGGTCTCGTCCGTGGAATCAACCTGCAGACAACTGGCAAAGTGTACCTTTTCTCCTTTTTCATCATCCAAATCATAGTCCAGCACAACGTCTTCGTAAGTCGCCGCTTGTTTGGATACAAGCCCTGTGAATTCTTCAAAGTTGAATTCACGCTCAGGAGCCCGAGCATTGATTGAAGCGCAATTGGCGACCATCAACGCCAATATGCTGCATAATAGATACTTCATTTAGCGCCCCCTTTTATTCTACTTGACGGTCAGAAACAGACTCTTGACATAATTATTGCGTTTAATATTTACATCAGGTCTGTTAGATTCCCGGGCAGCCGTTGCCCAATCCCCTGCCTTTATCGCTTGATCAAATTTCGGAAAATCATTTACAATCTGATTTGCGCCCAGGTTAAATATCATATCGAACAGAGCCAACTGGACATTTTCCGGCAGGTTGTCGAACTCATCAAAACAGCCTTTTGATTTTTGATATATCCCGATCAGCTCTTGGAAAAAGGAATCAATGTGCTTGTCGAGCAAAGCGTCAATATCCTCCTTTTTCATGACAAGGGTGGTATGTTGCTTATACCAAGAAGCCATGTATTTCACCGGTTGTTTTACAATCGTATCATATTCATCCTGCTTTTCTTTCAGGGATGCAAGCTGGGCCGGCACGCTGTTTTTGGTTTTGCAAAGCACAAGCGCGGCAACCGCGTTTCGATTTTTAACCAGATGACCCACGCCGATGGTCACGTATCCTTTTGCATCCAAATAGAGATGGTTTACCCGTCCCTCGTATTCCTCAAGTTTTTTTGCCACTCTCTTTTTAACATCCGCATTCAAACCCATGGTTTTTACCTCCGCATCAGGTTTCTAACAGATCCGTTTTAAATCCCGATCAAACTTTATGATTTGCTTCAAGACTCCAACCGGCGGCGATATTGCCTGCGGCCCCGCCTCCCCGGCGTTTCTGTTGGGTGTAGCACCACATGATTTCTGCAAAGCTGACGCTAATGGTCTCGGACGGGAATTGCCCGCCGCCGATGGTCAATACTTCACTGATCATACAACGGGTCAACTGGTACTCCATGAAGCCGCCCCTCTCTTTTCCTGATCTGCAAACCGCGATAATGATAGTCTCGATATGCGTTCCGGCAGCGCACGCCAGGGCTATCCCGGGTGATGCAATATCAAGGGCTTTTCGAAAGGTGAATTCCGAAAAGTCCGCCCTCCCGGCGCATGCCCCACCCACGCTGCTTGG
This sequence comes from Desulfosarcinaceae bacterium, assembly GCA_041557055.1. Classification (GTDB taxonomy): domain Bacteria; phylum Desulfobacterota; class Desulfobacteria; order Desulfobacterales; family Desulfosarcinaceae; genus JARRKU01. The sequence goes on along the minus strand of JBFFHG010000037.1, from coordinate 2,782 downwards.
CGAACGCGATATGTTTTGAGAAATACCCATTCCATAGTCAAGGGCCTCAATCCATCCCGCATATTTTCCATCCGAACTTTCTCCTTTAATACCAGATAGTTGCACAAATACATCAAACGCCATTCATGCCACCTCCTTCCTTAGGGCCGCGCAAAAATAAAATTTCCGGTTTCCCAACCTGCCCGACACGCCATTACCGTGAATAAACAGTTGCAACATGGCGCACACCGCAACAAAACAATCGTTACCTTTTTTTTAAAAAAACTGAACCCAGATTCATCGATCAAACAGGTCAGAACAACGATTTCAATGGAATGGCTGCTAAAAAACGGCAATAGAGCCGAGAAAAACGATAGATGAACATCTGTATTGCAAAGCTGATGTCCGGTAACCTTTTTGCATACTGTTTGTCAATATTTTTATTTGCAATCCCATGGATACTGCACCCCCTTCCCTGCGACAGGGGCTGATACGAATTTCTTTTTTAGCGGACTGCTTAAAAACCACGCCGCCAATACCGCCAGGTCAGCAAAACAGGCCCTGTTGAGGAGGTTTTTTCGAGGATGAACAGATTCGAGCCCTTTCCAAAGGCGTCGCGCACATGCCACAGGATGCGCGCCAGAAGATCTTCAAGGCCGTCACCGTCAAAATCGGCTCTGGCCATGATATCAAATGATTAACTCAACAGGCACAACAAATTGGCAAAAATACGTTGACATTGCAGAATATACATACAATTTTATCAAGATATGTACATACGAACGATTAAGGCAAAAACTAAAGACAGTTCCATCGTTGAATACATCCAGCGGGCCACAACGCCAGCCACTCTGAAAAGGGCTCTCCCAAAGTTGAAGTTGTTTTCTCTTTCGGTAGCCATGATCATTGGACCTCCAAGCCTTTGCAAGCCAAAACCAGTGGTGACGAACCGCCTAAATTCGTCCGCAGCAGGGCTGCGGGTGGTACATATTTGCTAAAAACCATCTTTGCAGGAAGGATGTTATGAAAAAATGCCTTTTTTTGCTGATGATTCTCATTGCAGCAATAATGGTTGGGAGGAGTTTCGCACAAGGCAGGGTCCTTGTGACGGCGGCCAACCCCTATCCGCCATTCCTCGATCCTTCCAGTCCTAAAGAGGGGCTCGCCATCGAACTGTTGAGAGCGGCATTTAAAACGCAGGGCTACGATTTAAAATGGGAAAAGGTCCCGTGGGCCCGAGCGATGCTGGGTGTGAAGAACTGGACCTACGATTTCCTTCCCACCGCCTGGATGACTGAGGAGCGAAAGGCCTCTTTTGCATTCAGTGAACCGTATGGGGAAAATGTGGTCGTATTCATAAAGAAAAAGGGTGATGACTTCGAATATACCAGCCTCGACAGCCTGAAAGGCAAAAAAGTGGGCGTGGTCAACGGCTATGGCTATGGAGACGAATTCCTCACTTCGACTCTTTTCACGCGAGAGATGTCTACAAATCTGCTCATCAATATCAAGAAACTGCTCATCGGACGAATCGATTTGACGCTAGAGGATGCCATTGTCGCCCGTTCGACGATCATGAAAGCCGATCCCTCCTTAATCGATCAAATCGAATTTACCAAGGGCGCGCTCTCGGCAATCCCTTTCCACATCGCCGTCGGACTTTCGAACCCGCACTGCCAGGAAGTCATCAGCGCATTCAACAAAGGGCTGGTGGAAATAAAAGCCAACGGCACCTACGAGAAGATCATGGCGAGCTACGGTATTGAATAGTGGCCCTTCGTCCGTTCGTGTGCATTGTTGTTCCATGATACCAGCAAGAGGATCATGCGCTTAATCGCTGATCTGCAATATATTTTTCAAAGAACTGTAGAAGCGGTCAGGCCGGAAAGAAAAGATCCTCGCAACCATAAAGCCAGACCGAGAAAATTCTTCCCTCAGTATAAACCGATCGGTTAACCCCATGGTTGCATAAAAAAGATGGGGAAGTGATATCAGCCCCTTGTGGGTATTGAACAAGCGCCGGATTCGGGCACCATCCGGACAATTTACCCATGGTGCACGTAAGGATCGGGTCTGTTTCAGGCCATCTTTTTCCCCTGGGGCAAAGCCGGAGGACTTTGGATCCCGCGTTGCCGAGGGTTCGCAGTAGAGCACGACGGCGTCACCCTCGACGCCTTGGCTCTTTCGCCCTCCGACTTTTGCAACGTTAGGGTTAAATTGATGACATTGGCTGAAAAATACGATTGACAGAGATCCGGTGAGGTGATAGTAGCTGACCAAAATTAGTTTTATCTAAATTAGTTGGGAATGCCTTACAAATTTCAGCCAACAAAAGCGTGAAACGGGTGAAGGCGTAACAGGGGTCGCAAAACCCGCGACCGGTTGAGCCTTTTTTTGCGGATTTATATAAAATTCGAGTTGTTATAGAAGGACAACACTCGTTTCCATACGAATCGGCCATATAGTCGTCGGTCCCGCCGGGTCGCTTTCCCGGAAAGGCTCATGGAATTGACATACGCGCCCCATTCTGCCGGCAGCGCAGAGGGGCCGCCCGTACACCGAATACTGAAATGGTGCTGTGTCCAGGCACAGGGCAATCCGCGGTATTGCGTTGTAAAGATGACATCACGCTTTGCCTGGATTTTTAATTGCGATGCCGGAGGCAGAAGTACTTCATCAGGCGCTATTTGCGCGCCCCAACCGCCCGCTGAAAGCATCCCATCTCCGACCCGGACCGCTCCTTTTTTTCAGCGCGCCATCATTTGGCTGCCGAAAGAGTGGTTTGGACAACGTTAGGGTAAAC
>JBFFHG010000036.1:0-10775 GCA_041557055.1 Desulfosarcinaceae bacterium | reverse complement strand
CCATGGGAGCGCCGCCGCTGCGATTCTGCCGGACATAGGACCACTGGATTTTGCCGAATCCGATTTTCACCAGTTCTATGGGGAACTCGATGCCGCCGGAGACCAGAACGGCGCTGATCAAACAATCGGACAGAATATATTCCATGTATTTGACCCTTTCCGGCCCGGAACGCAGGATCTCCAGCACAATGGTGTCGATATGGGTGCCGGCGGCGCAGGCCAGGGCAAGCAGAGGCGAGGCCCGATCCACCTGTTTTGAAAACGCAAAGGCTCTGAAGTCGGCCCGGCCGGTGCCGGCCCCGCCCACGCTGCTGGCTGTTGGTGACGTGGTCTGAAAAACAGCGCCGCTATAGGTCAGCGCTTCAATCCAGCCCTGATGGCCGTCATCCCTGCTTTCACCTTCCATATTGCTGATATTCACAAACAGATCAAACATATGGCTACCCTCCTCCAGCTTTCATTTTCCATGGATTCAAAACCTTGAGCCCAAAAAAAACGCGCCGCCGGGCGGAATCACTTGCCCAAATCAGAGAGGCCGGCTTTTTAAGCGGCTCTGAAGCTTGAAATTGAATTGTGGATATGTTGGCATGGCCGCCCAGACACGGCAGCCCGCACTTAACAACAGGCACTGATCCGAATAACGCTGAAAACTGAAGCCTGCATGGGTCTATGACAAATTTGGGAATGCATGTCAACCCTGGCATCGGGCCGATCAGGGGAACCGTTTGTTACGGGCAGGGTATTTTATGGATCAATCTGCGCCCAATGTCAACGCACCGGCGCGGCGGGTTAAATCCATACGGTATCCAGCGCTATGCTTTGCTGAAGCTCGATTTGCATCTTTTTCCTTACGTTGTCCCGGTGGCTGATTTCAAGGTGGTAGACGCCGCTGTGGCCCGGCAGATGATCGAATTTAAAATCACCAAAGGCATCGGTCACCACCTGGCTGAGCAATTGCCCATTTTGGAAGAGCCTGACCATTGCCCCCTCCACGCATTCCGTCTGCTCTTGCCTGCCAAGGGCCACGCTGCCGGCGATGAAACATTTTTTGAACCGGTGCAGATTCTTGTAAAACACGGTGGGCCGGGTGGGATTGCCCGGTCCGCCCATGACCTCCAGTTGCCGGGCTTGCACCACGCGCTGCAACTGCTCATCTTCCAATTTTACGATGGTCAAAGCGCCTGTGGGGCAGGCCTGTACACAGCGCGGCGCTTGCCACCCTTCATCCAGCAAGTGGGCGCACAGGGTGCACTTTTGGGGCAGATCTTTTTCCGCGTTCCACCAGATCGCGCCATAGGGGCATGACTTGACCAGTTGCTTCTGACCGACGGCTTTTAGGGGGTCGATCAGCACAATACCGTCCGGCCGCTTGGTCACCGCCCCGTTTTCGGCGCTGCGCACACATGGGGCGTCATCGCAATGCATGCAGGGGCTGGGCATGTAGGCCACATCGATAATGGGAAACCGGCCGCGCTCTTTGCGCACAATATTCATCCACCGCTGGCCATGGGTGGGCTGGGATGCGGAATACCCCGGCCAGTCGTTATCGCAGAACTCATCCTTGCAGGCCAGAAAGCAGTTGTTGCAGTTTTCGCACAATTCAATATCGATGATCAAATGCCATTTTTTCATGCGGTTTGCTCCCCTTGCCACAATCTGATCTCCACCAAACACGAATTGGAGGCTGTTGAATGGGACCGCGTAATGATGTTGCGGCTGGGTGTTAAAAGATTGATGCACCCGCCCCGGTCGACGGATCGGCCCGGTTCACCCATGGGGTCATAGTTGGCCGAGCCTTCGCAGGAGTGAACCGTTCCCGGCGCAATCCGTTCGGTGACCTGGGCGGCGCAGATCACCGCACCCCGGTCGTTGAAAATCTCTACCAGGTCGTTCATCTTGATTCCCCGTTGCCGGGCATCCCGGGAATTGATGCGCACGATCCAGTAGTAATAGCCATGGATCAGCACCCGGTGATCCTTGACATCGTTGACAATCCCGTCTTTGGCGTCAAACATGGTGTGAAAACTGTACCTCGGATGGGGAGAGATCAAATTCAAGGGGTATTTGGCATACAGGGACCGGTTGTGGTGCCCTTCCCAGGAGGGAATAAAAGTGGGAATGGGAGGCCTTTCCGGGTCGTCCGGGGCAAATCGTTTGAGGCTGGAAGACTCGAACTCAAGCTTGCCTGACTGGGTCTGCAAGCCGTGGCGCCACTGCCCGGTATACTCGGACGGCAAGGGCGACAACTCAGGCACATCTTTTTTGCGGCCTTGGGCAAACCACCCATAGGAGACCGGCGCGCGGTGTTCCTCTTTGGGCGCGGGCACCACATAATAGCCTTTTTGAAAAAATTTGCGCCAGGAAATCACTTTGGGCAGATCACTGGCGTCAAATAGTCTGCGACACCACTCCAACTCCGTCATGCCCTCGGAATAGGGCGCGCCCAATCCCAGCCGGTTGGCCAGTTCCAGAAAGATCTGATAGTCGGATTTTGACTCGCCCAAAGGCTCGATGCACTTATGCTGCATGGTGATGATGCGGTGGTTCCACTGGATGAACTGGTGATGGCTGTAGCCGCCGGAATTGGCGGTTTCGCTGATGTCCCAGCGCTCGAAATTGGTGCAGGCCGGTAAAATCACATCGGCAAACCTGGCTTCGCCTTCAAACCAGATGGACTGGTTGACCACGAATTCCAGGTTGTCGCTGCCATAGGCTTTGGCATACCGGTTGGAATCGGCCATGGTGCCGAAATGGGACCCGCCGTACTTGTAGTACATGCGCGCCGGTGCGTGTCCCGGCGCCGGATAGGTGAACTTTTTGAACTGCCCTTCGATGCTTTTGGGATCGGTGGGATAACCTTCGCAGGACTGGTTCAAAATGGCTTCGGGAATGCGCAGGCGCGGAATCATTTGGGATACCGAATTCATGGTCGGCAACTGGGGCATGCGCTGGTACATGCTGATGCGCAGGCCGGTGTAGTCCAGATCCCCGGACAACCCGCCTTCGGCATATCCGGGAAAGTAGAAATTGGTGTCCACGGGAGCGCCCTGCTGCAGGCATCCCATATTGACGCCCGGTTTGCCCAAACCCTGCATGGCCATCAGGCACACCATGGCGCGGGCCCATTCAATGCCGGTGGCGCACCGGCAGGCGCCGCCGAAGCCGGCCAGGCCGCCGGGGGACAGATAGGTTTTGCGGGTTCCCCACTGGCGCGCCAGGGCGCGCACATCCTTGGCCGCCACATTGGTTTCGGACGCCTGCCATTCCGGGGTCTTGGCAATGCCGTCGTTTTTTCCCAGAATATAATCGCGCCATTTGTCAAAACCCACCGTGCGTTGGGCGACATACGCTTTGTCGTAGAGTTCCTCAGTGATCCACACGTATGCAATGGCCAGGGCCATGGCATTGCCCGTGTCGGGCCGGGGAGCGATCCATTTTCCCCCTAAAAGGGCGGCGGTATGGTTGTAATAAGGATCGATGTGGACCATTTTGATGCCCAACTCTTTGGCCCACTGCCGCCGCAGGGTCCCTTCAAAGGCGCCGTACACGCCGCTGGTGGATTCGGGGTCACTGGACCAGAAAACAATCATTTCGGCCTCTTTGAGACAATCTTCCACCGTGCCGTAAGTATCGGTGGCGCCGTTGCGAATGCTGTTGCCCCAATGGTGCATGGCCCCCCAATACCACCCTTCCCAACTGTCCGGGTTGTGCACCACGTGGCTGGAGCCGATGGAGTTCATGAACCGCGTTTTGGCGCTGAGCCAGTATCCCAGGTTGCCCCAGGTATGGTGGGAGCCGTTGCCGTTCATGATGGCGCCCGGCCCGTAATTTTTTTTGACACGCTGAATCTCCTTGGCGACAATATCCAGCGCTTCATCCCAGGTGATGCGCTGGTAGCCGGAGATGCCCCTGCCACCGGGGTTTCTCTGGCCGTCAGGATCGAAATCCACCCGTTTCATGGGATAAAGCAGGCGGTCGGGAGAGTAAATCAGCGACTTGAGACCGAACACATAAGGATTGACCGACCCTTTGCGGGGTGGTGTAAAGCTTTTACCGCGGGCATGAATGGTCCACGGCGCAGCGTCGTGGGAATCAAATTCAACGGGCGTTATGCGGATGATTTTGCCTTTTTTGACATGAACAAAAACCGGACCGCCGTTGGTGTTGTTGACATAGCGCACCACCCCGTTGCCCATGGGCGTGCCGCAGTCAGGCGCGGTTCGAAACCGCCGGAGCATTTTCAGGGTCTGCATAAACCAAATGGCGTGCTCATCCGGTCCGTCCACATCCACCACGAAATTCTTCATGGCATTGATCTGTTTCAGAAAATTGTCGGGCGCGGCCATAAGCCGCACCGCGGAAGCGGGATCTCTGAATATCATGCACATATCAGGGTCCGGCGCAACTTGATTGACGGAAGAAATTTTTCCATCCCGGAAGATGAACGTGCGCCCGAGGGCATCTCCGCGCACTTTGATCTGGGCGCTGAATTGCTTCTCCCTTAATCGCCGCCGGAAAGAGGGCAGAAAAAAGCGTTTGAATTGCAGCATAAAGTAGATGCCGAACAACATCCCCGAAAACATCCAATTGGATATTTTTTCAGATCGGGTCAAAACACGGTCGATTAAAAATGACACCATATTGGAGTTCCTAAGCTGCTATGACAATTTAAGATCGATGATCCCATGCGCAAAATAAATTAGCAAAAGCCATGCCTGAAATAATAATAAATTTTTACAGGCAGTTAAAATAAAATTTGCATTTTTTAACCTTATTTGGTAATTTATTTTTACCATATTTGATAACTTAATTACGAAATCAGGTAATAAAATTTGGCGGCCATGGATGAAAATCTGTTTTTTAAGCAAGCCACCCTGCTGATTTGCAGCAGCCTGGATATCGAAATCGCCCTGTGGCGCTGCCGCCAATTCATTTCCCAATACCTGCCCGCCGACCAGATGAGTCTCAACATATACGAACCCGGCATCAGCGGATTGCGCTACATTGCCCGGGCCGACGCCGCCGGCGGGTATGCAATGGAGAAATCCATAAAGCTTCCGGCCGATCTTGTTCAGGCCATCGAAAGCGGCCGACGACTCAAGGATTACCTGATCATCAACCGACCGGAACAGGACCCCATGGGTCGTATTATCCAGACGGAACTGGGATTGCCCAACACGTCATTGATCGCCCTGCGATTGGTCATCGAAGGCCGGCGTTTAGGTGTCATCGATCTGTTTGCCCACGGCCTTGACCGCTATACCGAGGCGGACGCCAGGCTCTTTGCCTTGCTGCGCGAGCCCTTTGCCATTGCCATGGCCAATGCCCTCAAGCACCAGGAGTTGGTGAGGCTCAAAGAAAAACTGGTTTCAGACAATCGCTATCTCAACAGCGAGCTGATTTCCCAATCCGGTGATGAAGTGGTGGGGGCCGCTTCAGGCCTTAAAGAGGTCATGGAAAAGGTGGCCCGTATCGCTCATCTGAAAAACACCATCCTGATTACGGGAGAGACCGGAACCGGCAAGGAGGTCATTGCCAACGCCATTCATCGCCTCTCGCCGCGCAAAAACGAGGCGTTTATCAAAGTCAACTGCGGCGCCATTCCGGAGAACCTCATCGACAGCGAACTCTTCGGCCATGAAAAGGGCGCCTTCACCGGCGCCGACAGGCAAAAACGCGGCCGGTTCGAAAGAGCCCACAAAGGCACCCTGTTTCTGGATGAAATCGGAGAACTGCCGTCCTGGGCCCAGGTACGCCTGCTGCGGGTCCTGCAGACCCAGGAGATCGAACGGGTGGGCGGTTCGCCCCCCATCAAACTGGACATCCGGGTTATCGTGGCGACCCATCGCAATCTGAAAAGCATGGTGGCCGAGGGAAGCTTCCGGGAAGACTTGTGGTTTCGGATCAACGCCTATCCGATTCAGATACCGCCATTGCGCAGCCGGGTGGTCGACATCCCCCAATTGACCGCCTGTTTTCTGAAAAAAAAGTCTCGGGAAATGGGCGTTTTCCCGCCGCCGGAGATTGCGCCGGAAGCAATGCCCCACCTGGCCGGGCACACCTGGCCGGGCAATGTCCGCGAGCTTGAAAATGCCGTGGAGCGCGCGTTGATCCAACACCGGCAGGGCCCTCTGTATTTTCAACGCTTTTCAGATGAACCCCGGTCTCAAAGCATCGCCCTTTCCGGGGGCAGTCGCGCCCATACCCATTTCACTCTGGATGATGTCATGCGCAAACACATTGAAGATGTGTTGCTGGCCGCCAAAGGCAAAATCAACGGCAATGACGGCGCCGCCGCTGTTTTAGGGATTCACCCCAACACCTTGCGCAATCGCATGCGCAAGCTGGGCATCGACTTCGGCCGGCCGCATCGCGGGAAATTCCGCGATGGAACCGTTGGCCGGGAATAGACCGGCAGGGCCGGGCGTTAAAGTTGACGGCCGGCGATCACGTATTTGATTATCGCATATACCAGCGGAATGAAAATGGCCGGCAGCATATTGCCGATTCGGACTCTTTTGATTTCAAGAATACTCAAACCGATGCCCACGATCAGAAGGCCGCCCACAGCCGACATCTGGCCGACCACTTCGGGCGATAAAAACGGCTTGACATAGGCGGCCGACAAAACGATCAGCCCCTGGTAGACAAAAACCGAGAAAGCCGAAAAAAGGACGCCCACGCCCAGGGTGGAAGCGAACACGATGGAACTGATACCGTCGATGACGGATTTGGCGAACAAGGTCTGATGGTTGCCGGAAAGCCCGCTCTCCAAGGACCCGACAATGGCCATGGCCCCCACGCAAAACAACAAACTGGCGGTCACGAATCCTTTGGACAGGCCGTTTCCCGATTTTGAGAAGCGCTTTTCAAGCCATTGGCCCATCTGTTCGAGTCGATCTTCGATCTCCAGGAAGTCACCGATAATACTACCGATACCAAGGGATATGATCACCACCAGGATGGCATCCGTTTTCAAAGCTGCCCGGATACCGATAAGGAGCACCACCAAGCCCATCCCCTGCATAATGGTGCGACTGTATTTATCCCTGATGCCGCCCATGAGCATCAGACCGATAAGGCTTCCGCCGAAAATGGCCAAGGCGTTGACAATTGTCCCAAACACTCTGTTTTAACTCCACAAATCACGGCTGACGGCAAGTGATCCATTGTAATGCAATGTCCGGATTCCTCATTCATGTTGCACTCAGACTCAATTGCAAGTTCCGACCCGTTTCTGACGATTCAAACAGGCTGAAACTTGTATTGAATCGAATTGGGAATAGCAAGCATTAAAAGGGTTCTGAATCTTCATTGGCGCATTTTCCTGAATTTGAACACCTAAGCGAACAAACCCGGCAACGGAATAACCCCGAACTGTTGCACCAGTCCCAGATAATCGTTATAAACCCACTCCTCAACCACTTTGCCGGCCTTCCAGTATGAAACCGTACACCCCATCATCTCAATCTGTTTTCCGGTGGGCGGCGCCTGCAGGGTTGGGGCTTGGCCGGTGTGTTTGCCCTTGAGCATGGTGCGCGTCACCGATGTGTCGCCATTGACAATCACATCTTCGATTGCAATCTCAAATCCGGAATAGGCGCTGCGGACATCTTTTATAAAGGTTTTGTAGGCCGCCAGCCCCTTGACATTTTTCATGGGCGGCTGGTGACGAAGATAGTCAGAGGCGATAATGCCGTCCAACACGGCCACGTTGCCTTTGTTATAAGCCTCCTCAAAAAGTTTGAGGATTATCGCCTTGCGTTCTTGGGGCATTTTTCTCTCCTTTCGATGGGTTGAATGGAAATTAATACTTGAATATGTTCCGGCAATCCGTTATCTAATTTATTGCATGCAATATTGCATGCTATAAAGATAATAGCAAGTTGATACTTAACCTGATTTTCCGCCCGAGGGAATGAAAGGAGATGCCATGCAGGAAGCCAAAGTGGGGCAACGCGCCAGGGTCCATTATACCGCCAAGCTTAAAAACGGAAAAACCATAGGGTCGTCCCGAGGCAGTCAGCCCCTCTCCTTTACTATAGGAAAAGGCAAACTTCTCAAAGGGTTGGAGAAAGGCATGATCGGCATGCAGGTTGGCGGGATGCGCTCGATCGAAATATCCCCGGAGCAGGGTTTCGGGCTGCGCAACGAAACACTGGTGATGCGCCTCGACCGATCCAAACTGCCGGACAATGTCATGCTTGAAAAAGGGCGCGTGGTTCAATACCGCAGCGAAACCCAGGAGGTTGTCAACCTGTTGGTTCTGGATATTGACGATACAACCGTCACGGTGGACGCCAACCATCCCTTTGCCGGCGAAACCGTGATATATGACGTGCATCTGTTGTCACTGGAATAAGTGGCTGCGGAAAAGCAATCAGCTCTTTTGCATCAATCCCCCTTTGAAGCGGCCTGATGGGCCTGGTCCAGACGGGTCTGAATGTATCCAAGCTCGCCCTCATCATAGGCTTCCACATCAAAACAAACCGCATCCTCGCCAAGCAGCCCGCCGGGGACGTAATCCCCTTTCTCCTGCGCATCGGTGATCATCTCCCCGTAAAAACAAACAGAGAGCCAGCGCGGATCATCTTCGATCACGTCCACCATGACAAAAAGAGCGCGTCTCTTTTGATTCTTATGGGCCGCCCGCAGAGAATAGGTCACCCCGGGACGCGCGATAAAATCCAGTTGGACATCGGCCTTGGCCTCAAGATAGGTTTTCAAGCGCACAAAAGCCTTTTTATTCTGTTCGTCCGTGTCGGTCCACCGGTCAATAAATGCAGCCAAGTCTTGCATCGATTCTCCCATTGAGCGCCTCCGTAAAGTATTCCCAATTTCAGAAATGTTCCTCCATGCGAGGAGCAAAAACAAATTAGCGTCGAATGACGGGATAATCAAATGATTTTTGGGTCGAGCAGACCGGCTGCGAGCGCAGGAAGCGAAGAACCGCCACGGGATTTTGTGGCGGGCCGCAAGCCCGAGCACGCCCCACCCTTTTAGCCCCTATCAAATTAGCAGGACTCCTGCCAATGGTCACTTGGATAAAAGATGCAATAAAATTTTGACATGAATAATGTGTTTGGCTAATCTGAACCGTTTCATTGTGAAACCTTTAATAAAAAAAATCGGCAGGAGCGTATGAGAACATTTGTCCAACAAACCATTTCGTACAATCTATCTTGGGCGATGAAAATGACAAGAGAACTATTTTGAGTTCAGAGGATTTTTATGGAAAAAATTTGTGTGTTTTGCGGCTCAAGTCCGGGAGCGAAGCCGGAATACTCTGAAGCCGCTTTAAAATTGGGTCATGCACTTGCAGATAAGAATATCGGACTTGTCTATGGTGGAGGCAATATCGGTCTTATGGGACAGATTGCCAAAGCTGTGCTTGAGAAAGGTGGCAAAGTCATCGGTGTCGTTCCCAAGGCTTTAGTGGAAAGGGAAGTTGCATTTACAGGCCTGGATGATCTGCGGATAGTTAGCTCGATGCACGAACGTAAGGCTCTAATGGCGGAACTTTCCGACGGTTTTATCGCTCTGCCCGGAGGACTGGGTACAATCGAAGAATTTGTCGAGGTTCTGACTTGGGCGCAGCTTGGGATGCATCAAAAGCCATGCGGTCTTCTGAATATTTGTCAATATTATGAAAAATTTTCTGATTTTATAGATCATGCTACTGATCAGAATTTTCTTGAAAAAGGAGATCGCGATATTGTGCTGGTTGATGACAACCCTCATTCTTTGCTTAAAAAGTTTGAATCTTATCACCCGCCGAGCATAGATAAAGCAGCATGGGCATTACGAATGAACAATCTTTGAAAAATGAAAGTCATATCTGCGCGGAAGCATATCGGGCTAAATTCGAGGATATTTTGCGTGGGCCCTAAGCACAGTTAGGCCATTTGAGGTAAACACAATCCCTATCAATGGAGTCACTGTTATCATCGCAAATGGAAAAGGCGTAAGTTTATATCCAATCGAAAAAATTGTTGAAAAAGAGCTTACTGGGTATGCATGGAAATTCAATAAGGGAACTCATATTCTGCCTGAGTTTCAGTCCTGTTATAGGAAGTCCGATCACCAATCCCCATATGCGGAGGTCCGGCCATGTGGCCGACATTTCCGGCATGTGTGCCGTCTGCACTGCTGATTGTGTTGGTCCTTGCGAGATCGGCCTCTCCGCAATACGGGGCTCGGAAGCTATCCTTCCATTCTTCTGCTGAAAAGAATCAATTCGCCTGGGAGAAGCGCTATCCTCTCGATTTTTCACACTTCAATACCGGTCCTTTCGATCCACGGGATATCGCCATGATAATTGAGATCGTCTCAGAACCCGGCATCGATCTTGTAATTCTCGACGGGCAGGCCGACTGTGACGCTTGAGCCCATCGTTTGCCGTATCCTGCGCGGTTTGGAAAAGGCCCGGAAGCCATTGCCGCCGATAGCAATGGCCTCCGGGTTCGCTACCGAGGATCAGATTTACAAAGAATTGGCTCCCGGGCTCCATACGTCCGCATGATAGCCATTGGCAGCCGCGCCAGGTTGGAGAGGCGCTGCGAAACGGCGCAGGATGTTCTCGTCGCCGATTTTCCATTGTCTTGCTTGCGCCCAGCCTTTGTGATAAAAGAAAGAATATCACGCGGTTTGATAACTCGCTCACCTGTCGGATCCAAAATTTCGATTTTTACTGATGCCTTGAGGCGGCAAAATGATTCCCTTGTTGGACCAAGTTGTTGTTACCACCAAATACTTGTCTTGTGAGGCGGTTGTGT
>JBFFHG010000035.1:0-10827 GCA_041557055.1 Desulfosarcinaceae bacterium | reverse complement strand
TGCTTTTATATCAGCCTGCATCCCTATGGCAAGGATTTATCTTTAAAGATGAGATTTTCAGACCCGCCTCAACGGCATTCCGGTCGGCTGCATAAAGAGCGTTCAGGAAGGCCACAAAAAAACTTCCCGGTTTGTCGCTGGTATTGGCGGCCAGCTCCCCGCATAATCCGTAAAAGCCAAAAGCCGCGGCTGTGGCTTTCAAAAGCTCGCCGTCGGCAACCGCGCAAAATGCCCCCGTCACCGCCGAAAGGCCGCATCCTGTTCCGGTAACTCTGGTCATCAACGGGCTTCCGTTGGCGACCCGGAACACCTGGCTCCCGTCGGTGATGCAATCCTGCCGGCCGGATATGGCGATGATACAGTTTTTTTCAACGGCAATGCGTTTTGCCGCTGCAACGACCTCGCTGGTGAGGCCGATGGAGGACTCCACACCTCTGGTGACGATGGCGGACGATGCCATTGAGAGTATTTCCGAAGCATTGCCGCGCAAAACGGAGATGCGGGCCTGTGCCATGATTTTCTCGACAGACGCGGATCTAAAGGCCGTGGCCCCGGCGCCCACCGGATCCAATACCACAGGGATGCCTCTGGTGTTGGCCACTTGCGCGGCGGCGATCATGGATTCCACCCACTCTTCCTGCAATGTTCCGATATTCAAAACCAGAGCGCCGGCCATGGCGGTCATCTCCTCCACTTCCGACCGGCAATGGGCCATGACCGGTGAAGCGCCGACGGCCAGAAGGATGTTGGCCGACGAATTCATCACCACATAGTTGGTGATATTATGAATTAACGGGGCGCGGCTCCTGATTTTGGCCAATAGTGATGAGGTGAATCGCTTTATATCCATGGGGATCGATTCCTTTCGAGTCTGAACAGGACTTTTTTAGGGGCAGGGATAGCAATAGACATTGGTATCGAGTTGTACAAATCCCATTTTTCGATAGAGCCGGTTGGCGTCCCGGCGTTTCGGACCGGATGTCAGGTTGATCCCGTCGGCACCCTGCTCCCTGGCTATGGCGATGGCTTGCCGGACCAGTGATTTTCCGATCCCCTGTCCTCTGGCCGGGCCGTCCACCACCAGGTCTTCAATCCGGGCGCGTCTCCCCATCGGGATCGTGAACAGAACCACGGTAAGGCTGCCCACAACCTTGTTATTATCCATGGCCACCAGCAACTTGCAGTTGCCGGATGCGATGATTTGATCCAGTTCCTTCATGCAGAGCCGGGGCGCATTGTCGGACAATTGGGGAAGCAATGCATTGAGACCCTCCAGAATCCGTTGTTCCGCTTTATGGACAGTCAATATTTGCATTCGCCGTTACTTTGACAGCCCGCCCATTCTTTTGAATTCGGCAAACCAGAGATCGGGTCCCAAATCAACCACCGGGCTGAACCGGATCAAGCCTACAGGCAGAAGCAGCATGGAGACCTCTTCGAGCCTCAAGCGGACTTCCCGGGGAGGTCCGGGAGGGCCGTCTTGCTTTTTGAACTCAACCACAGCAAGAATCCCCGTCGGTTTCAACGTGCGGGCCATCTCTTTTAAGGCGGCCTGGGCCACACCCTCTTGCACCAGATCATGCAGCACGGTTGCCATCAGGCACAGATCCACGCTTTGATCCTCAACCGGCAGTTGCTTGCCGATATCGGAAACATGGGCCTCGATTCCGGCGCTTGAGTTTTGGGCGGCGCGGTCGATTTGATCAACGCCCTCTTTCCATGCATCGATGGCGATGATTTTGCCGTTTGGCCCGATTTTTTTTGCCATTTCAGGGATGTAACAACCGGCGCCGCAGGCCAGATCCAGAACGGTTATGCCGGGTTTTAACGAAATGGCACGCCAAAATAGTTGCCGGTCGATTACATCGTAACTGCTTTTCCCGGCACCGGTGGGATGATGGGGCATGGCGGCCGACCTTTCGGAATAAAAAGTTAATGGCTGCTTTTGACCACTACCGGCTGGTTTTGTCAAGCCGCTGTGCGGGGCACATTTGTCTGTTTCACCTGAACGCTTGCATTTATGGGGCGCATTCCTTATGCTCTGATTTTGATGTACACCGGCATTGGCGGCAACAAAATTAAGATGTTTGAGAATTCACGGCCATAAATTCTTTTCCGGTTTTTTTGATGATGATCCAAATATTGAGGGAGAAAATTATGGATATCAATTCATTGGTGGAACAGATCAAGCGTCGGCCCGATTATCACAAGGTGGGCATGATATTGAGCCATAACGGCGTGGTCAGGGGGACTTCCCGGGATGGCCGCAATGTGCGCGGTTTGCGGGTGGCGGTCAATCAGGAGAAGCTGGAACAGGTGATTAATACCCATAGAGAAAAACCCGGGATCATGGATGTGCTGGTGCAGATCAACGCTGATCGCGATCTCAAAGTGGGCGATGACGTTATGCTGTTGGTTGTGGCCGGTGATATTCGTGAAAATGTGATCGCAACCTTGAGTGATGTGCTCGATGCCATTAAATCCACGGTGACGCACAAGACCGAATTTTTTGTGTGATATTGCCGGGGGCGAAAAAATAGAAAAATGCACCCGCCGTTATTTTCTCAGGCAGAGCGGGGGGCGGCTGAAAAACAGTTGCAGGAGATCATGTATGGCCGACCTGACCCATATTGACGACCAGGGCCGCGTGCGCATGGTGGATGTCACGGCCAAAACGGCCACCGACCGCAAGGCCTGCGCCCAGGCAGTGGTGGCCATGGCCAAAGAGACCTTTGATTTGATTCAGGACCGGAAGGTCAAAAAAGGCAATGTCCTGGAAACGGCCCGCATTGCCGGGGTGATGGCCGCTAAAAAGACATCGGATTTAATCCCCATGTGCCATCCTTTGAATCTGACCCATGCCCAGGTTGATTTTTTTCCCGATGCGACCACCCATACCATTCGCATCGAGGCCACGGCCCGCATTCTCGACCAGACCGGTGTGGAGATGGAGGCCCTGACAGCGGCCTCGGTGGCGGCGCTGACCATTTATGATATGTGCAAAGCATATGACCGCGGCATGGTCATCACCGATCTGTGTCTGTTGGAAAAAAGCGGTGGAAAGAGCGGACATTGGAAACGGGACAGAGGGGCAGAGCAAAAGTGACAGGCCCTGTCGGTAAAAATTGATAAGGGCCACGGAATTTAACAATGTGCCGCCATGAGGGCCGGCTTTTTGTGCTCTTGGCGGTTTTTTACCCATTGAGAAGCTAAAATGAAAACATATCCGCTATTATCACGGTTTTTTTTCCTGGCGCTTTTGGCGGGTTCCCTGCTGAACGCCTGCACCCCAATACCGACAATACCGAGCCCGCCGCCGTCCCTTCCCGATGCGGCCCTGAAGCGACTCCCCCCGGCTGAATTCCCCTATTTTACGGATGGCAACGGATACCGGGATTTGCACCAGGCCATTGCCATGAGCCTGGCCTATCTGGGACGTCTTCCGCCCGATCGGCAGATCGATTTCGGCAACGATGCATACGCAGTGGCCCATCTTATGCGCTCGTTGGAATATTTTGACCTCATTATCCGGGATCGTCCTTCACCCGATGTGCTTAACCAGGTCATCGCCGAGCACTTTATCGTGTACCGCTCCATGGGCCGTCCCGCTGAAAAAGATGTCCTGTATACCGGCTATTACGAGCCGCTGTTGCACGGAAGTTCCCAACCCGGTCCCCAATTTCCCATTGCGGTTCACAGTCGCCCTGCGGATCTGGTGGAGATCGATCTGGGCGCCTTTGCTGCCGATCTCAAAGGGCGCACCATTGTGGGACAATACACCGGCAGATCGGTGATTCCCTATCCCACCCGCAACCGGATTCGCCAGTCGGCCGATTTCGACAAAACAGCACCTCCCGTTGTCTGGCTGCGGGATGAGGTTGATCTGTTTATTCTGCAAATTCAGGGGTCCGGCCGTGTTGAGCTGGAAAACGGCGAACAGATCATTGTTTTATATGCCGGGAACAACGGGCGTCCCTATCGTAGTATCGGTCGTTTGCTCATCGATCAGGGCAAGATACCGGCAAATAAAATGTCCATGCAGGCTATTCGCGCCTACCTGCAAAAAAATCCCGCAACTGCCCAGTCCATTCTGGACCACAACGCCAGATATATATTTTTTAAAAAGGCCTCGGAGGGTCCTTTGGGCGCTTTGGGACAGCTTCTGACCCCGATGCGCTCGATGGCCGTTGACCGCAGGGTGATGCCCTCGGCGGCCCTGGCCTTTATTTCCCTGCCCTTGCCTGTGGTGGATACTTCGGGTCGTATACAAAAGTGGGCGCCGTATAGCGGATTTGCCCTGGCCCAGGATGCCGGCAGCGCCATTGTCGGTCCGGGGCGGGTTGATCTCTTCATGGGCCACGGCCTTAAGGCCGAAACGGCTGCCAGCCATCTTAAAAATTCCGGAAACCTCTGTTTTTTGGTTCTCAACCCCCAGGCCATGCCATGATGCAATGACATTCGGTAGGCAATGGCGCCTGCACCAGGGGTGCGTTTGGTCGCCATCTGTCCATAATATACTGATAAAATTTATTTTTATTCATTTCAGGGCTTGGGGCTAATGCTTGACAGGGCGGCTTAAAAGCCGTACTAGAAAGTTTTTGATAGAATTTCATGCTTTGGGAGAAAAAAGATGTTCGGAATCGGAATGCCGGAGATGCTCTTGATTCTGGCTGTGGCCCTTATTGTTTTCGGGCCGAAGAGATTGCCCGAGTTGGCCAAATCCCTGGGGCGGGCGCTGGGTGAATTCAAGCGCGCCACCAGTGACCTCAAACAGAGTATTGAAACGGACACCGGACTGGACGGGGTCCGCAACAGTATTGAGGAAGTCAAGAAGGATATCAAAGCCCAGGTCGATTTGACGGGTGCCCCGGCGGCTCCGCCGTCAAAGTCCGCAGCGGAAAAACAATCCGATGAGCCTTTAAGCAAGGTTAAGGCGGCCTTTGATCAAATGAACGCCGATTCCGATCCCTCCGTGTCAGCGGCGGCTGACACGGAAGCCGAGAGCGAAGCCGGCCAACCCGACATCGATCCGGATACCAGGCCCCAGGGAAGCACCATCCCATGAACGACGATGAAAAACAGCCCTTTACCGCCCACCTGGAGGAGTTGCGCAAGCGGTTGATCACCTGTTTTACGGCCATCGGCATAGGTTTCGCGGCCGCTTACTTTTTCAAGGAGCCCCTTTTTCATATTCTGGTCGCCCCGTTGCAAAAAGTGATGAAAGACGGTGATACACTCATATACACCCATCTGCCCGAAGCCTTTTTTACTTTCCTTAAGACAGCGTTGATAGCCGGGTTAATGGCGGCCTCGCCGGTTATTTTGTATCAATTCTGGATGTTTATCGCCCCCGGTCTGTACGACCGGGAAAAGAAGCTTTTTATCCCCATTTTGTTGTTGTCCACTCTTTTTTTTATGGGCGGGGCGCTGTTCGGCTATTTTGTTGTTTTCCCGTTTGGGTTTGAGTTTTTTTTGAGTTTTGCCACGGATACCATTCGGCCCATGCCCTCCATGAAGGAATACCTGGGGTTCGCCTCCAAGTTGTTGCTGGCGTTCGGTCTGGTCTTCGAACTTCCGCTGGTGATCACCTTTTTGGCCAGGCTCGGTATCGTGAGCGTCGATTTCCTCAAAAAGAATCGCAAGTATGCCCTCCTGCTGTTTTTTGTCATGGCGGCTGTTTTGACACCGCCCGATGTGATTACCCAGTTCATGATGGCCATGCCCATGATGGTGCTTTACGAAATCAGTATCCTTGGCGCGCGCATCTTTGGTCGGAAGAGAGATGCGCCCGACGACAGCGGTCAAGGCGTTGAACCCGATGCCGGCTGATTCATGCAATTGGTTTTAATTGCCTGCCCGGTGGTGGCCCGAACCCGCTGCTGATCAAACCGCAATGATATGTGATGGCCCTGATTGACCCCATTCCTCATATTGACAGTCCAAAGCGGAGTTGATAGAGAGTTTCGCCATAGCCTGGGGTAACAGTCAACAAATCATAAGGAGGTGCACAATTGATGAACAAGCGGTCTTTGGGGATAATGCTGATTATCACCCTGGCAGCAAGTCTGTTTGCGGTTGCGGGAATCAACGCCGGTACCAAAGCGCCGGATCTGATCCAGATGGAGGCCCCCTACGAGCACAAAAAAAGTGTGGTCTCTTTCAGTCACGCAAAGCATGCGGCCGATTACAAGATCACCTGCGGCGAATGCCATCACGATGACAAGGGCAAAGCGTTAACCGCGCTGAAAGAGGGCGATGAAGTCGAGAAATGCTTTGCGTGTCACAGCAAACCCGGGGAATTGAAAGGCAAAGCGGCCAAAGGCATTTCCAAAGAGGAGAAACGGACCTATCACGCCAATGCCGTCCATGATAACTGCCTGGGCTGCCATCGCAAACACAACAAGGACAACAACACCAAGGCGGCCCCCACCAAGTGTACGGGTTGCCATCCCAAAGAGAAAAAGTAGTCCCGGACGACTTTTGATGTTATCAAAGAGGCCGGTTGCCCCGAAGGCGATCGGCCTCTTTTTTTCCACTTCGTATAGGAGACTCAGCCGGGTTTAACCCATTCGGAGAAAAGCATCGCAGCAATGTCCAATGGTTGATTTGTTGAATCGCAACACGCTCAGGGTCATGGGCCCATGGCCCGGTTGCCCGCTGGTGCGGATAAACGGATAGCGGAGAAGGAGAAACGATGACCGCAGCGCAAACCACTTTTATTGTCGTTCGCCACGGCGAGACGCTTTGGAATGCTCAGCAACGCTTTCAGGGGCATGGTGACAGCCCGTTGACCCTAAACGGCCGGTCAGGCGCCCAGGCTTTGGGCCGACGCTTAAGACAGATGGATTTTGACAAGCTGATCAGCAGTGATCTGGGGCGCGCCAAGGAGACCGCCGCAATCATCGCCGAACAGACCGGGCACCCATTAGGTGCGGACGATCGTCTGCGCGAGCGTCATTATGGCGTTTTAGAGGGATTGACCATACCTGAAATCAAATCCGGCCACCCCCTGGCCTTTGAGCGGCTTTTGGCCGGCGATCCGGATTATGTGATTCCTCAGGGTGAGAGCCACCGGCAGCAATATGCCCGAAATATCGATTTTTTTCAAACTTTCGTGGAGCAAAATTCCGGATCGACAGTGGTTCTGGTGGCCCATGGCGGCGTTCTGGACAGTCTCTTTCGTTTTGTCGCCAATCTGCCGTTGAACCAACCGCGCTGTTGTATCACCGCCAATACCAGCATGAGCATTGTTGCCCACGGTTCATTTCCTTACACCGCCCGATGGGTCGTTCAAACCTGGGGGGATGTGTCGCATCTGCAATAGGCGGGGGCTGCAATTTCAAATATCAAATTGTTTTAAAGCTTGCCTGACCGGATAATGGAAAACACCAGCCAGAGCCCCAGAAACGTTGCAATGATATAACCGCTCACTCCCAGAATCTCGGTGACGGAGAGGCTGTGGCGGCCGAACATTTCAAATTCAAAGACCAGCAGTTTTTGGGAGGAGTTCAGAATCAGGGATGCGGCGATTAAAGAGGCCGAGATCACCAGTCCCAGGGTGAGCCGGTTCAGCCCGCTTTCAAATTTCTTAAAGGCCTGATCCAGGCCGCCATGTTCCAATTCAAGGCGCGGCAGCCCCCTGGCCAGGCCTTTGAAAATGTCGTGGGAAAGCTTGGGGATCATGCGCAGATAGCTGCCGGCGTCTTTAATATCACGGCCGATGTTTTTAAGCAGCTTCTGCGCTTCGTAGCCCTGTTGCAGGAGCTTTTTGGCATAAGGCCGGGTCACTTCCAGCAAGCTGGCGTCCGACCCCAGAATTTTTCCCAGGGATTCGGTCTGAATAAAGGTCTTAAGAAGCAGCAACAGGTTGCGGGGCATGTGGATGCGATGCTTGAAGATCAGGCGCATCACCTGATCATAGACATCCTTGGCCGATATGGTCTTCAGTGAGCGGCCGTAGAAAGGTTCGCTCATTTCTTTCAAATCGATGCGAAAGCTTTTCAAATTCATGGTTTCGGAATTGATCAGGCCGGCCGACTCAAAGGCCTCCATCACCATGTCGTAATCATGTTCGGCGTACCCGAGGAAAAGATGGGCGATCTGCAGCATGGTCTCCTCGTCCAGATAGCCGACGATGCCGAAATCCACCAGGCTCACCCGGCCGTCATACATCACGATGGTGTTGCCGGGGTGGGGATCGGCATGAAAAATACCGGCGGCCATCAGTTGACGCGAAAATGAGCGCAAGCCGATCATGGCCACCTCCCTGGGGTCGATACCGTGCCGTTTGATTTCGGCCACGTTATCCATCTTAATTCCCTGGATATGTTCCATGACCAGTACGGACTTTGATGTGTATTGCCAGTAGACCTTGGGAATGTAGATCTCTTCGACATCTTCGAAACTTTGGGCGAAGCGCTCGATATGGCCGGCTTCGGTGAGCATGTCCAGTTCTCGGAAAATGGTGCGTTCGAACTCTTTAACCAGATTGGCAACCCCCAGAATCCGGCCCAGATCGAATTTTTTTTCAATTTTGCCCGCAAAGTAGTACATTAGCCGGAGGTCGTTGCGAATGCGTTTTTCAATCCCCGGCCGGATGACCTTGACAGCGACCTTTTCACCGCTTTTGAGGTGGGCCGCATGTACTTGCGCCACAGAAGCGGCGGCTAAGGATTCAGGATCGATAGATTCAAAGAGTTGATCCAGAGGCCCTTTTAATTGCGACTCGATCAATTTTTGAATGGTTTCGAAAGGGACCGGCGGAACCCGGTCCTGCAGTTTGCTGAATTCTTCTATGTATTCGGGTGGGAAAACATCGGCGCGGGTGCTCATCAGTTGCCCCAATTTGATAAAGCTGGGCCCCAGGTCTTCCATGGCCCGTCGAATACGCACCGGATCGGGCAACCCCGATCTGACTTTGCCTTGTTTTTGGCCGAATATGCGGTCAGCCACTTCACCCAGTCCGTGTTTGATCAGAATACGGGAGATGGTTCCGAAATGTCTGATACCGCTGATACGGCGGCTACCAAAAGAAAATGGCATGGGATATCCTCTAAACAGACAGGCTTTTGGTTTGGCCGGATAATGTTGCCCCACGGGTGCCTGGAAGTGGTTTCAGAACCGTTTTCCAGTCCCAATGCCGGCGTGCCGGGGCGGGGGGGATTAAATGCTCAAATTATAAATGCATGATGCCCCCTGAATTTTCCCCCTGCACAGCCCCGGTAATGGGGGGCTGGGTGACGGCGTTGAAGCCCCCTCTATGTATGGGCGCCATTGCCGGCTTGGACGTGCCCCCATTTTTTTGCAATCTGTTTAAGTTTTTCGGCATCCGCCACATACCGCTCCAAAAAACCACAATCCGTGCAAACATAGTTGTCCAGCGCAGCTATGGCGGTCAGACTGACGGGGATGGCGTTGCTGCCGAAAGGACCGCTTTTAAGCGGCAGGTCCTGGGCCGTGTAAATCTCGGTGGAACCACACTTGGGGCATTTTCCGTTTTTCATGGTCTCTCCTTCTGGGTACTTTCGGTATGGGATGCCAAGTTGGTGCGAAACTATATGGCTCAAACCAAGGCGGGTGTCAACAAAACGAACGCTGCCGGCTGCATCGGGCCATCTGCCATTACAAAAAGAACCTGTCAAGGATTGGGTTTCGCCAAAATATCGCCGTAAAGCTTTAAGCCGCATTCCGGGCACAATCCGTGGGAAAATTTAGCGCTGGTGTGCATCTCCACAAATTGCTCCACCTGCTGCCAATACCCTTTGTCGTTGCGGATCTTTTTACAGGAACAACAGATCGGGAGCATACCGCTGAGAACCTGGACCTTTTCAAGGGCGGATTCGAGCTCCCGGGTCCGTTCCTGGACACGCGTCTCCAAATTATCGCGGGAATCGTGTAATTCATCAATGGCCTTTTCAGCCTGTTTGCGGGCTCTGCCCAATTCATCGCTCATGGTGTTGAAGGCCTCGATGAGATCGTCGAATTCGTCAAAGGTTCGCATCTCGATTTTTGCATCGAAACGGCCCATGGCCAACTGTCGGCAGCGCTTGGTCAGCGCATCGATACGTTTGGCCAGTCCCCTGGAGAAATACAGGCCGAAAAGCAATGCCAGAAGCAGAGAGCCGAGCAGAGAAACCAACCCAGTGAGCCGGAGTTGGGCGAGTTTGTGGCCCACCTCATCCGCACGCATATCGATCCCGATCAGGTAGCGGCCTTCGCCATTGCGCAGCGGCGCGTAGCCTGAAAGAAAGACGCCCCATTCGTCACGATAGGGTTTGTCATCCACAGAGGGCCCATGAAATCCGGCTTGCATCAGGTCGGGCGCATTCTCATATTCCCGGCCCGGCAGGGCCTGATTTTCAGTCTCATCGGAATCGACCACAAAAGCGATGCGGCCGGCCTCTTTGCGCATGATATAGAGAAATGCGATATCGGGATTGGATCGACGCAGTCGGCGGAGTTTTTCCAGGGTGTTGAGGTAGGCACCCTTTTCAATGTCAGATGTGGCGCGTATGGCTTCCAGGTTCCGCGCATCGATGCTCTGGCTTAAAAGTGCGGCGCTGTTTTGCAGGCGTGATTGCAGGCTTCGCATCAGGCTCTCGATGGCATTGATATAGAAGAAAGTTCCCACGCTTCCGGAAACGAGAAGGACTGCGATGAAGTGGCTCAAAAACAGTTTAAGGCCGAATCGCAGTCGAATACGAGGATTCTGTGTCATGCCATCTCCTTCACAAGTCAATGTGCTGCCGGCTTCAGTGCAGCAACCGCTATGCGGCAGATTAATAACACTCATTTAGTGAGGTATACAACTCTATTTTTGCGCAAACC